>NZ_JBHYVB010000001.1:126902-157067 GCF_042750115.1 Streptomyces sp. NPDC059455 | reverse complement strand
TCGCGCGCGCTCTCTTGGTTCTTCTTCCTGCCGCGCGGGCCGGGCGGCGCGGCCGGGGCCGCGGCGCGGGCGCGCCGCCCCGCGGGAGGGCGTCAGTCAGAGATTGACGCCGAAGTCGGAGGCGATGCCCGCGAGCCCCGAGGCGTACCCCTGGCCGACCGCGCGGAACTTCCACTCCGCGCCGTTGCGGTAGAGCTCGCCGAAGACCATCGCCGTCTCGGTCGCGGCGTCCTCGCTCAGGTCGTAGCGGGCGAGTTCGACGTTGTCGGCCTGGTTGACCACTCGGATGAAGGCGTTCCGGACCTGACCGAAGTTCTGGTCGCGGCCCTCCGCGTCGTGGATGGAGACCGGGAAGACGATCCTGGCGATCTCGGCGGGCACGGCGGCCAGATTGACCTTGATGGACTCGTCGTCGCCCTCGCCCTCACCGGTGAGGTTGTCGCCGGTGTGCTCCACGGAGCCGTCGGGGCTGGTGAGGTTGTTGTAGAAGACGAAGTGCCGGTCGGACGCGACCTTACCGGCCTCGTCGCAGAGCAGTGCGCTCGCGTCGAGGTCGTAGTCGGTGCCCGTCGTCGTCCGCACGTCCCAGCCCAGGCCGACAAGAACGGCGCTCAGGCCCGGCGCCTCCTTGCTCAGCGAGACATTGCCGCCTTTGGACAGGGAAACTCCCACAATCTCCTCCTCGTGTTCGGTGGACCGGAGTCAAAATCTACAGCACTGTAGAAATTGACGAGCGAGGGACGGAGGGGTTGGCGAGATCTGGGCGGGCGAAGGGAAGGCGGGGCGAAGACGAGGCAGGACGGGGGGGAGGGAGGCGGGGGCGAAAGCGGGTCGGGGTGAGCGCGAGACGAGGCGGGGCGAAGTCGATGACCCATCTGGCCCACCGACTCACCGCACCGCCGCACCACCACCCCCATCGCCCATCGCCCATCGGCCTACGCGGTGGCGAGCGACACCTCGGTCGACTTGATCAGAGCGGTCACGCGGCTGCCCTCGGCGAGCCCCAGCTCCGCCGCCGCGTCCTGGGTGATGGCGGCCGTGAGCTCCTGGCCGCCGCCGATGTCGATGACGACGGTGGCCATGGCGGCCCCGAGGGTGAGGCGGCTGACGGTGCCCGGGAGACGATTGCGGATGCTCAGCCCCGAGACCTCCCCGGTGGCCAGCGCCACCTCGGTGGCCTTGGCCAGGGCCGTCACCTCGGAGCCCTCCCCGATACCGAGCTCCGTCACGGCGCTCATGGTCACGGCGGCCGTCACCATCTGTCCCCCGGACAGCCGCCCCTGGACCGTTGCCATGGCCTCGCCAGGCGTCACGGAGACGACGGTGGCGGGGAGCTGATTGCGGATGCTGAGACTCATGGGTGCACCACCCCGGAGGCGGAGGTCAAAGGCCTGATACGCCTCACCCTAGGCACCCACCCGAGGATCCGCGCGCCGACGCACAACGGCCCCATACGCCGCACAGGGCTGGGCGGCGCCCCCGCACCACCCCCCTCCGCCGCACCCAGCCACCCCCACCCCCCACGTACGATCGGATGAATGCGCCGCTCTCCCGCCGACCTCGTCCGCGAATTCCACCTGGCCTTCGGCCTGGACGCCCGTAAGACCCCCACCGAGGTCTCACCGGAACTCGCCGCCCACCGCCAGGACCTCCTGGCCGAGGAGTGCGCCGAAGTGGCCGAGGCGAGCGCTCACAGCACCCTCGACCACCTCGCCCACGAACTGGCCGACGTCGTCTACGTCGCCTACGGCACCGCCCTGGTCCACGGCATCGACCTCGACGAGGTGATCGCCGAGATCCACCGGGCCAATATGACCAAACTCGGCCCCGACGGCCGCCCCACCCTCCGCGCCGACGGCAAGGTCCTCAAGGGCGCCCACTACCAGGCCCCCGACATCCTGGCCGTCCTCCGCCGCCAGGGCTGGACCGACTCGGCCGAATAGGCGTCCCGTCCGGCCGGAAGCCGTACCGCGCTTGACCGCGAGCCGATCACGACGCACCGCCCGCCTCGCCACCATCTTCGGCGCCGCGCCGACGAGTTGACCTGATCGCTACTCCATCTCCCCCGGCTGGGCGTCCTACGATCATTGGTCCGCGTACGAGGGGGCGAGATGGGGGCTGGCGGACCGGCGCCGCGGCGCGCGCAGGAGGCGAGGCGGCAGGAGCGGCTGTTGCGCGAGCAATGGCAGGCCGCCCGGCAGGAGACCCGCCGCTGGGAGGCGGCGAGCGAGGGCGAGCGCCGGGTCGCGGCGCAGCTTCTGGTCCTCACCGAACGCGGCTGGCGGCTCCTGGTGGCCCGGCGCCGGGCCGCCGCTCGCACGGCCACCGCGTACATGCTGCTCGTCGGGCCGGGCGGTGTCTTCGTCCTGGACGTGAAGGACTGGCGGGCCTCACCGCAGATCGTCGACGGACGACTGCACGCCGCCGGGGAGGACCACGATTCGCATGTGCGCAGGCTCCTGGAGATGACGAGGACGGCCGAAGGGGCCGTGGCGTCGTTGGGACTGTCTCCGGTGGCTGTGCGCCCGCTGATGGTGTTCGCCGGACAGCGGGTGGACGCGACCTGCGGTCGGGTCCGGCTGCTCGGCGAACACGAGGTCGGGCCGATGCTGCTCCACGAGCCTCGGCGCATGAGGCCGGAGGCCGTCCGGGCGATCGGGGAGATTCTGGAGCGTGCCTTCCCGGAGTACGAGCGCGCGTCCCTCACAAGGCCGACCGAGCGGCCGTCGGAGCTTCAGGGGCAGAAGCGCCAGAGCCAGGCCCCTCAGAGCCAGGCCCCTCAGGGCCAGGCCCCTCAAGAACAGCAGGAAGACGGGCTGTTCGATGTCGAGGGGCTACGCGACGCCGCCCTTACGGACGCCATGAAGGTGCCCATCGAGCAGTGGATGACCTTCCTCGACCCCGCCCAGCTGCCACTCGTACGACGCAACTGGTCGGGCCCCGCGCGGATCAACGGCCCCGCGGGTACGGGCAAGACGGTGGTCGGCCTGCACCGGGCGGCACACCTGGCCCAGCGCACCAGCGGACGCGTCCTGTACGTCACCTATGCCAACAACCTTCCGCGCGTGCAGAGCACGTTCCTGAAGACCATGTCCCCGGCCGTGGCGGCCCGCGTGGACTTCAGCAGCCTGCATCAGTGGGCTCAGGAGTTCCTCCGCGAGCGCGGTGTCGACGTCCGCCTGCACGGGCACAAGGCCGAGACCGCGTTCAGCCGGGCCTGGACACACGTGGGACGCGGCAGCCGACTCGTGGAGCTCGACCCCGCCCCGCTCTACTGGAAGGAGGAGATCGACCACGTCATCAAAGGACGTGGCATCACTTCCTTCGAGGAGTACGCCGCCCTGCGCCGGATCCGCCGTAAGGCGGCGTTGCGCCGTCCCCATCGCGAGGCGGTGTGGGCCCTCTACCAGACCTATGAGCAGTTGCGGATCGAGAAGGGCGTGCATGACTTCAACGACGTCCTCTCCCTCGCCCTCGCCGAGGTGCGGAAGGCCGAGCCGGCGGCACCCTCGTACGCCGCCGTGATCGTCGACGAGGTCCAGGACCTCTCACTGTTGGGAGTGCGGCTGCTCCACGCCCTGGTCGGCGACGCCCCCAATGGCCTGCTCCTCATCGGCGACGGGCAGCAGGCCGTCTATCCCGGCGGCTTCCGGCTGAGCGACGCCGGTATCGATGTCCGCGGCGACCGCGGACAGGTGCTGCGCACCAACTACCGCAACTCCAAGGAGATCCTGGAGGAGGCTCTCGCCGTCGTGTCCGACGACGCGTTCGAGGACATCGACGGAGTGCGCACGCCAGGTCGGCGCGATGTGGACCTGACCTACTACGACGGCAAGGTCATGCGCTCGACGCGGCCCACTGTCGCCGAACACGACCAGGATCTCGTGGACACGCTTCGGGCCCTCCCGGCCGACGGCCTCGGCGATGCGGCCGTTCTCTGCCCCTCCATGCGTGCCATCAGCCACTACCAGCGCCTTCTCACCCAGGCCGGGCTCCCGGTATGCCTGCTCGAGCACTACGACGGTCGCCCCGTCGAGGCCGTGAAGTTGGGCAGCTACCGCCGGGCCAAGGGACTTGAGTTCAAGTACGTCTGCCTGCCGCGCCACGACGAGTACGTCAACGCCCGGTCCGGCTCGTCCGAGACGGCGCCCGAGCGACAGCAACTGGCCCGCAGCCAGCTCTTCGTGGCCATGACCCGAGCACGTGACGTCCTCTGGCTGGGCAGCGTCACCCCCGACGCCCCAGATCCGTCCCCGCGCGGGACACCCTGACTGATGGCCCCGACCAGGGCCGCGTGACACGACCCACACCTCGGCGGCCGCCCGAGCGATCACCGTGGTGTCCCGGCCGTCACCAGCCGACTCCGAAACGAGTCAGGGGCCCGACCCGCTTTCGCGGATCAGGCCCCTGACCTGGTGTTCCTTCAGTCGGGGTGGCGGGATTTGAACCCACGACCTCTTCGTCCCGAACGAAGCGCGCTGCCAAGCTGCGCTACACCCCGAAGCAACGAGCTCTACTTTAGCGGACCTGTGGCCAGAGACGAAATCCGGTTTTCGAGGTCCCGCAGGTCGGGGCGGTCCCGGTGGGTGGGGTGGGGTCAGGGGGTCTGGGGGGTGAGGGTGAGCAGGGTGGCTTCCGGGGGGCAGGCGAAGCGGACCGGGGTGTAGCGGTTGGTGCCGCAGCCCGCGGAGACGTGGAGGTAGGAGGTGTGGCCGCCGGCCTGGTGCTGGGAGAGGCCCTTCACCCGGCGGGCGTCCAGGTCGCAGTTGGTGACCAGGGCGCCGTAGAAGGGGATGCACAGCTGGCCGCCGTGGGTGTGGCCCGCGAGGATCAGGGGGTAGCGGTCCGCGGCGAAGGCGTCGAGGACACGCAGATACGGGGCGTGGACCACGGCCAGGGAGAGATCGGCGCCCGACTCGGGGCCGCCGGCCACCTCGGCGTAGCGATCGCGCTTGATGTGGGGGTCGTCGAGGCCGGTGAGGGCGATCTCGATGTCCTCCAGCTTCAGCCGGCCGCGGGTGTTGGACAGCCCGACCCAGCCGGCCGTGTCGAAGGCGTCGCGGAGCTCCGTCCACGGGTTGTGGATGGCGCCGACGACCGGGGGGTTGCCGTTCAGGCCGTGCTTTCCGCTGGCCTTCTCCAAGAGGTAGCGGGCGGGGTTGCGCGGTTTCGGGCCGTAGTAGTCGTTCGAGCCGAAGACATACGCACCGGGGAACTCCATCAGCGGGCCCAGCGCGTCCAGGACCTCCGGCACGCCCTCCGGGTCCGAGAGGTTGTCCCCCGTGTTCACCACGAAGTCGGGGCGCAGCCCGGCCAGGGACTGGAGCCAGCGCTGCTTCTTGCGCTGGCCGCTCACCATGTGGATGTCGGAGACCTGCAGGACGCGCAGGGGGCGCATCCCCCGCGGGAGCACCGGAACGGTGATCCGCCGGAGCCTGAAGGACCGGACTTCGAAGCAGGCGGCGTAGGCGAGACCGGCCGCGCCGACCGCCGTGATTCCCAGGGGTACTCCGTATCGCGCGCGCATGCCGTCCATGGTCGCAGAACGCCGCCGGGGGAGAAATCTTCGGGTGATTCCCGGCCAGTGCTGGCACACTCGACGCCATGACCACCACGCTCAAGTCCAGGCTGCAGGCCGATCTCACCGCGGCGATCAAGGCGCGCGACGAGCTGCGCTCCTCGACTCTCCGGCTCACCATCACCGCGATCACCAAGGAAGAGGTCGCGGGCGAGAGCGCACGTGAGCTGTCCGACGCCGAGGTGGAGAAGATCGTCGCACGGGAGGCCAAGAAGCGCCGTGAGGCCGCCGAGGCGTTCGAGAAGGGTGGACGCGCCGCGCAGGCCGAGCGGGAGAAGGCGGAGGGCGAGGTGCTCGCCGAGTATCTGCCGAAGCCCCTTACGGACGACGAGCTGAACGCCCTGGTGGCCGACGCCGTGCGGGAGGCCGCGGCGGGCGGCGCGGAGGGGCCGCGGGCCATGGGCGCCGTGATGAAGATCGTGAACCCGAAGATCGCCGGGCGGGCGGAGGGCGGCCGGGTCGCCGCCGCGGTGAAGCGGCAGCTCGCGGGCGGGTAGTCCCTGCCCGGAGGGCGTCTTGTCGCGCTGGGTTATGGGTCGCGTGCACTGTGTGCTCCGCCATTGGGCGCACACATAAGACGTGGGTGCACAGATCAAAGAGTGCGCATATAAGAGGTGCACATTAAAGGGGGGCCGGACATCTCTGTCCGGCCCCCCTTCAGCGCTCCATCACGAGCCACCGCTACCGCGGGAAGTTCCAGCCACCATTCCCGTTGCCGTTGCCGCCTTTCCCATTGCCGCCGCCGATCAGGTCGGGGGGCAGGGAGATCTCCGGCCACGGGTTGTCCTGGCCGCCGTTGTCGCCCTTGTCGTTGCCCCTGTCGCGGCCCGGCCTGCGGTCGCCCGGCTTCTTGCCGTCGTGGGGCTTGCGCTGGTTCGGGTCCTTGATCTGGACGTTCACGAAGTCCGGCGCCGGCTTGCCGTCCAGCGCGCCGCTCATCGCGTCCTTCCAGATCGGGCCGGGGGTGTCCGCGCCGTAGACCTTGTCGTGGGGGACGCCGCCGATGGTGATGTTCTCCATCTTGACGCCCTTGGGGCCCGGGCCGCCGACCCACACCGCACCGGCCATGTTCGGGGTGTAGCCGACGAACCACGCGGCCCTGCGCTCATCCGTCGTACCCGTCTTACCGGCGCTCGGGCGGCTCTGGAGCCCGGCCTGCTTGCCGGTGCCGTCCTCGACCACTCCGCGCAGCAGCTTGTTGATGGTGTCCGCGGTCTTCTCCGACATCGCGCGCGAACACTTCGACTGCGGCACCTTCAGCTTCTTGCCGCCGGGGCCGCTGATCGACTCGATGAAGACGGGCGAGCAGTAGACACCGCGGTTGGCGAAGGTCGCGTAGGCGTTGGCCATGGTGAGCGGCGAGAAGCCCTCGGAGCCGAGGGTGAGCGAGGGCACCTGGTTGTGCTCCTTGCCGTCGGCGCGCTTGGCCCCCATCTTGTCGGCCATCTGCGTCACCGGGCAGACCCCGATGTCGCTGATCAGCTGGACGAAGTAGGTGTTGACCGACTTGGCGGTCGCGTCCTTCATCCCGTACGGGCCGACTTCCTTCTCGTTCTCGTTCTCGACGGTCGCGCCCTCGTCGTTGCTCCAGGTGCCCTTGCAGGTGGTGACCGGGCTCGGGTACCTCATCTTGTACGGCGAGGAGTAGCGCTGGTACGGCTTCTTGCCCTGCTCGATGGCGGCCGCCGCGGTGATCGGCTTGAACGTGGAGCCGACCTGGAAGCCGTAGTTCGAGCCGCCCATGGACTTGTCCGCGGACAGGTTGATCTGGGTCTCGTTCTCGCCGAAGCCGTACGGCCTGGACTGGCCCATCCCCAGCACCTTGCCGGTGCCCGGCTCGACCAGCGTCACCGCGGTGGCCACCGGGTCGGACTGGTAGACATGCTTCTTGATCGACTCCTGGACCGACTCCTGAGCCTGCGGGTCGAGCGTCGTGCGGATCGTCAGACCGCCCTGGGTCCAGCGCTTGGCGCGCGCCTCCGCCGTCTTGCCGAAGGTCGGGTCGTTGAGCAGAGTCTCGCGGACGTAGTCACAGAAGAACCCGGCGCCCTTGACGGCCGTGATGCAGCCGCTCCTGGGCATGCTGACCTTGAGGCCGAGCGGCTTCTTCTGGGCCGCGGCGGCCTGCGCCGGAGTGATGTCCTTCACCTCGGCCATGCGCCGCAGAACGGTGTCGCGGCGCGCCTTGGCGGACGTCGGGGCGTTGATCGGGTCGTAGCGGCTGGGCGACTGGACGAGACCGGCCAGCAGCGCCGCCTGCTCCAGCTTCAGATCCTTGGCGGACTTGCTGAAGTAGCGCTGGGAGGCCGCCTCGATGCCGTATGCCTGCTGCCCGAAGAAGGTGATGTTCAGGTAGTTCTCGAGGATCCGCTTCTTGCCCAGTTCCTTCTCGACCTTGATCGCGTACTTCAGTTCCTTGATCTTGCGGCCGATGGACTGCCGGGTGGCCTGGGCGACCTTCTCCTTGTCGTCGCCCGCCTCCTCGACGAACACGTTCTTCACATACTGCTGGGTCAGCGTGGAGGCTCCCTGGGACACCCCGCCGTCCTGCGCGTTGCTGTTGACCGCGCGCAGCACGCCCTTGAGGTCGACCGCCCCGTGCTCGTAGAAGCGGGCGTCCTCGATCGCGACGATCGCCTGCCGCATGTACGAGGAGACGTCGTTCAGCTTCACGATCGTCCGGTCGCGGGAGTAGACCTTCGCGATCTCCCCGCCCTTGGCGTCCAGGATCGTGGTCCGCTGGCTGAGCGGCGGTGTCTTGAGATTGGCCGGAATTCCGTCGAACTCCTCGACCGTTCCCTTGGCCGCGAGGCCGAGCGCCCCGACGGCGGGAAGCGCGAGCCCGGCCATCACGGCCCCGGCCAGCGCGCTGACGCCGAGGAACTTGGCGGCCTGTTGAGCGGCGGACAGCCCTCCGCTCGAGCGCGTGTTTCCCATAGGACGCAGCCTACGTCTCGAATCGCCGGACAGGGCACCGGGTGTTCGCATAAGCTGTTTCACGCCAGTCACAGCTGTGTGGCTGAGCCACACCTCACACCCTCACTCAAGTGAGCGATGAGAGCTGCCCGGATTGCGGCCCCTGTCCTGAGCTGCCCGTTGTTCGGTGCGTGAACTGCCCTGATTTGCACTAGTAATCGCAAATGTCGTCAGCTCACTCCGTTGGGTGATCTGCCGCGTACCCATAGTCCGTTCGGACCATCCAAGATTGGGCCTGCAGGGGGTGTTGCGCTGTGTCTCGCTTCCGTAACGTCCTCAACTGGCGACGGTGAATATGCCGTTTGTCGCCGTGGGGGAGCTCCGATTCGGGAGAGGACGGCGCCAGCATGGGCTGGGTAACCGACTGGAGTGCGCAGGCCGCCTGCCGCACTACTGATCCAGATGAACTGTTCGTCCAGGGCGCGGCACAGAACAGGGCCAAAGCGGTCTGCACCGGATGCCCGGTGCGCACCGAGTGCCTTGCGGATGCCTTGGACAACCGCGTGGAGTTCGGTGTGTGGGGAGGGATGACCGAGCGCGAGCGGCGAGCACTGCTGCGCCGCCGGCCGACGGTGACCTCCTGGCGCAGGCTCCTGGAGACCGCGCGCATCGAGTACGAGCGCAGCACGGGCATTCTGCCCTTCGACGACGAGGACTATGAGCGCTTCGCCGCGGTCGGATAGGCCGGACGGCGGTTCGCCGGTGGTCGGCTGACGGCCTGCCGGGCTGACGGCCTGGCTGACGGCCTGCTGGGCTGAGACAGCCTGCCGGGCTGACGGCCTGCTGGGCTGACGGCCCGCTGGCTTGTTGCCTGCCGGGCTGATGCCTCCTGCCGGTGTGAGCGTCTTGCCTCACCATCACCTCACCCACCTCTCGTCTCGGCACGAGTGGGGGTGCGAGTACGGGCGCGCCTCGTCAGGGGCGGGTACGGGTACGCGCACGCCTCCGAGCACGACCGCGGCCCTGGCCGCGGTCGGCCGTGGGGCTGTGGGGGCGCGTGTGTGACACGGCCTCGGGTGACGTGGCTTCCTGTGGCATGGTCTGGTGTGACATGGCTAACAGGTCGTGGCGGGCCGGGGGTTGGTCCGCCGTCTGGGCCATTGGCGCCGCCTTCGGCTACCGGTTACGCCCTCGGCCACCGGTGACAGCCACCGGTGACTGTGGCATGCCCGCGTGCGAGGCGTGGGTCTGCCTGTGCGTGCCGTTGGCCGTCGGCTGAGCAGCCGCGTCCGCCGAAGCCCGAGGCCCAGCTGCGGGCGTCCGCGCGCCATGCGGTCCATCACCGCGTTCGCTATGCGTGCTGTCTGTCGTGCTGTCGTGCGTCTCCATCCATGCGCGGGCGGCCAACCACCCGGCGGGCACCGACTCAGCCCGCCACGCGATTGGTCCGCTCCGGCGGGACCGCGAGGCGTTCGCCGATCGCCCGCAGTCCTGCCAAGTCGTGTACGTCGCCAGGGAGTGCGGCCACTTGGGCCACCGGAACCTCGGGGTGGAGCGCCGTGAAGCGGTCGTGTGTGCGCTGCTCGCGTCCGAGCACCTGCATACGCTCCGCGTGCAGCCGAAGCAGTCCCGCGGCGAGCCGCTCCGCCGACGAGTCCGCCGACGTGGGGGAGACGTCGGGGTCCGCTGCCGAGGGGTTCCGCGCTTGAGCATTCCCTGAGGGGGGATCGACAAATCCGCCATCGGCAAGATTTTCTGCCCTGGCGCCGTTCTTGGCCGGATCGCTTCCCTCCGCCGCGTTCGCGAGCGCATCGTCCGGATCCACGGGGTCGCCCGCCAGGGTCAGGATCTCCGCGGCGGCCAACGCACGTTCCGCCGACAGCTGTTCGGCACCGCTGCCGTGGACCCGGTTCAGCACCAGCCCGGCCAGCGGCATCTGGTCCGCGGCCAGCCGTTCCACGAAGTACGCGGCCTCCCGCAGGGCGTCCCGCTCGGGCGCGGCCACCACGAGGAAGGCCGTACCCGGAGCCTGCAGGAGCCGGTAGGTGGCCTCCGCGCGAGTACGGAATCCGCCGAACATGGTGTCCATCGCGGCAGCAAACGTCTGAACGTCGCGCATCAGCTGTCCGCCGAGCACCTTGCTGACCGTGCCCGTCATCATCGAGACGCCCACGTTCAGGAACTTCATCCCGGCCTTGCCGCCCACCTTGGCCGGGGCCATCAGGACCTTGATGAACTTCCCGTCCAGGAAGGAGCCGAGACGTTTCGGCGCGTCCAGGAAGTCCAGCGCCGACCGGCTGGGCGGGGTGTCGACGACGATCAGGTCCCATTCGTCGCGGGCCCGGAGCTGGCCGAGCTTCTCCATGGCCATGTACTCCTGCGTGCCCGCGAAACCGGCCGAGAGCGACTGGTAGAAGGGGTTCGCGAGGATCGCCCGGGCGCGCTCGGGGTCGGCGTGCGCCTCGACGAACTCGTCGAACGTTCGCTTCATGTCGAGCATCATGGCGTGCAGTTCGCCGCCGTTCCCGCCGCCGATGCCCTCCACCCGGCGCGGGATGTTGTCCAGCGCGTCGATGCCCATGGACTGCGCGAGCCGGCGGGCCGGGTCGATGGTGAGGACGACGACCTTACGGCCGCGCTCGGCGGCCCGTACGCCCAGGGCGGCGGCGGTGGTGGTCTTACCGACGCCACCGGAGCCGCAGCACACCACGATGCGGGTCTGCGGATCGTCCAGCAGGACATCGATGTCCAGCCGGGGTGCCACGTCCATGCTCATGCCGCCTCCTGCGTACGACTCGTTGTCCGTGGCGCCCTTATGGCGGGCGCCGCTCACGCCGGCCACTGCTTGCGCAGATCCGCCGCGAGCCGGTACAGCCCGGCCAGGTCGATGCCGTCCGTGAGCAGCTCCAACTCGTGCAGCGGCAGGCCCAGGCCGGTCAGCTCGGCGCGCTGCGCCCGCTCCAGCGCCACCCGCTCGGCGTGCTCGCGCGCCTGTTCCAGCAGCGGGTCGACCAGCCGCTCGGCCATGCCGCCGCGGCGCGCACCGCCCAGGCCCGCCTGGGAGAGCGCCTTGGCGACGGCCGCGCGCTGCCCGTTGGCGGCCACCTCGACGGCCTCGTGGTCGAGGATCGCGGGCCGGACCATGTTGATGATGACCCCGCCCGTCGGGAGGCCGTCGGCGCGCAGCTCGGCGATGCCGTCCGCGGTCTCCTGGACCGGCATTTCCTCCAGCAGGGTCACCATGTGGACCGCGGTCTGGGGGGACTTCAGGACGCGCATCACGGCCTGGGCCTGATTGTGTATCGGGCCGGTCCTGGCCAGCCCGGCCACCTCGTGGTTGACGTTCAGGAAGCGGGTGATGCGGCCGGTGGGCGGCGCGTCCATGACCACGGAGTCGTAGACGAAGCGGCCGTCCTTCTTGCCCTTACGGCGCACCGCCTCGCACGCCTTGCCGGTCAGCAGGACGTCCCGCAGCCCCGGGGCGATGGTGGTCGCGAAGTCGATCGCGCCGAGCTTCTTGAGGGCGCGTCCGGCCGAGCCCAGCTTGTAGAACATATGGAGGTAGTCCAGGAGTGCGAACTCCGGATCGATCGCCAGGGCGTGCACCTCCCCGCCGCCCGGCGCGGTGGCGATCTTCCGCTCCTCGTAGGGCAGCGGCTCCGTCTCGAAGAGCTGCGCGATGCCCTGGCGGCCCTCGACCTCCACCAGCAGGGTTCGCCTGCCATCGGCCGCGAGGGCCAGCGCGAGTGCGGCGGCGACCGTGGTCTTGCCGGTTCCGCCCTTGCCACTGATGACATGGAGCCTGCTCACAGTGGGGAGCCTAACCAGTCCCCCCTCGCCCTACGCACCAGGGCCCGGCGGAGAGGCATTACAGTCGGCCCCATGACCAAGTGGGAATACGCGACCGTACCGCTGCTCGTGCACGCCACGAAGCAGATTCTGGACACCTGGGGCGAGGACGGCTGGGAGCTGGTCCAGGTGGTCCCCGGCCCGAACCCGGAGCAGCTGGTGGCCTATCTGAAGCGGGAGAAGGGCTGATGGCGGGCGGCACGGTCGAGGGCAGGCTCGCCGGGCTCGGCCTGACGCTGCCCGCGGTCGCGGCGCCCCTCGCCTCCTATGTGCCCGCGCTCCGCACCGGTCCGTACGTCTACACCTCGGGTCAGCTGCCGCTGGTCGAGGGGAAGCTGGGCGTGACCGGCAAGGTCGGCGCGGAGGTCACCCCCGAGGAGGCCAAGGACCTGGCCCGCATCTGTGCGCTGAACGCGCTGGCCGCCGTGAAGTCGGTTGTCGGCGACCTCGACCGGATCGTGCGGGTCGTGAAGGTCGTCGGCTTCGTCGCCTCGGCGCCGGACTTCACCGGCCAGCCAGGTGTCATCAACGGCGCGAGCGAACTGCTGGGCGAGGCCCTGGGCGACGCGGGCGTGCACGCGCGCAGCGCGGTGGGCGTGGCGGTGCTGCCGCTGGACGCGCCGGTCGAGGTCGAGATCCAGGTCGAGGTCGCGGACTAATCCAGGTCGAGGTCGCGGACTAGCGGACGCCGGATCGCGGACGGCCGACGGTTCCGTGGGCGATCCGGCCGGTGGGCGATCCCGCCGGTGGGGCGCACACGCGGGCGTGCGTGTACGCGGACCGGGCGGACCGGTGTGACGGCCGGTGCGCGGACCGGTCCCGGCGTGGCGCCGCGGGGGCCACTCGAACATCAGCCCGTAAGCGCATAGCATCCGGCCATGTCCACTACGAATGGCCAGTGGTACCCACCCGAGTGGCCAGAGCGGATCCGGCTTCTGTCCGCCGGTGAGCTCACACCGGTGGCACCGCGCCGGGCCGCCACCGTCCTGCTGCTGCGGGACGGACCGTACGGAACGGCCGGGCAGGACGCACCACAGGACGCGCGGGACGCTCAGGGCGGGGACGGGGAGCACACACCGGACGAGCTCGACGCGGCGGAGCGGCCCGGCGCGGCGCGGGAGTCCGCGGGGGCGCCGGAGCTCGCAGACGCCGCGCAGGGCCCTGAAACACCCCCAGAGGGCCTGCGGGACGCGGCGGGCGGGGCCGCCGGTCCCGCCGTCTACATGTTGCGCAGACGCGCGTCCATGGCCTTCGCCGGAGGCGCGTACGCCTATCCGGGCGGTTCCGTGGACCCGCGCGACGAGCGGATGGTCACCTGGGCCGGTCCCTCGCGGGCCCAGTGGGCGCGGCGGCTGGGCCTGGACCCGAGCGAGGGGACGCAGGCGCAGGCCATCGTGTGCGCGGCGGTCCGCGAGACCTTCGAGGAGGCGGGGGTGCTGCTGGCGGGCCCGACGCCGCACACCGTGGTCGCGGACACGACGGGGGACGATTGGGAGGCGGACCGCGCGGCGCTGGTCGCCCGGGATCTGTCCTTCGCGGAGTTCCTGGACCGCCGGGGGCTTGTCCTCCGCTCGGACCTGCTGAGCTGCTGGGCGCGCTGGATCACCCCGGAGTTCGAACCGCGCCGCTACGACACCTGGTTCTTCGTGGCTGCGCTGCCGCGGGGGCAGCGCACCCGTAACGCCTCCACGGAGGCGGACCGGACCGTCTGGATCCGTCCGGGTGACGCGGCCGACGGCTACGACCGTGGCGAGCTGCTGATGATGCCGCCCACGATCGCGACGCTGCGCCAGCTCGTGGGCTACGGCTCGGTCGCCGACGCGCTGGCCGCCGCGGCGGACCGGGACCTGACACCGGTCCTGGCCCGGGCGCGGGTGGAGAACGGGGAACTGGTGCTGAGCTGGCCGGGCCATGATGAGTTCACCAAGCACATCCCGGGAGCCACGGGGGGACCCTCCGCATGACGTACGCATCCGCTCTGCCCGGCCAGCCGCGCGGGGGCACCATCGGTGGCCCGGCCACCGACCGGGCCGTCTGCGTCCTGGCGCCGAACGCCTCGCCCATGACCCTGGACGGCACCAACACCTGGATCGTCGCCGAGCCCGACTCCGACCTCGCCGTCGTCATCGACCCCGGGCCGCTGGACGACGCCCACCTCAAGGAGGTCATCGCGGCCGCCGAGCGGGCGGGCAAGCGGGTCGCGCTGACCCTGCTCACCCATGGCCACCCGGACCACGCGGAGGGCGCGGCGCGCTTCGCCGAGCTGACGCGGACGTCCGTAAGGGCGCTGGATCCGGCGCTGCGGCTGGGGGACGAGGGGCTGGAGCTGGGCGACGTCATAACCACCGGCGGTCTGGAGCTGCGGGTGGTGCCCACGCCCGGCCACACCGCCGACTCGCTGTCCTTCCACCTTCCGGCCGATGGCGCGGTCCTCACGGGCGACACGGTGCTCGGGCGGGGCACGACCCTCGTCGCGCATCCGGACGGGCGGCTCGGCGACTATCTGGACTCGCTGCGGCGGCTGCGCTCGCTGACGGTGGACGACGGGGTGGACACCGTCCTGCCGGGCCATGGACCGGTGCTGAACGACGCCCGGGGCGCCGTGGAGTACTACCTCGCGCATCGCGCCAATCGGCTCGCGCAGGTGGAGACGGCGGTCGAGGACGGCTACCGGACGCCCTCGGAGGTCGTGGCGCATGTGTACGCGGACGTGGACCGGTCCCTGTGGCCGGCGGCGGAGCTGTCGGTCCGGGCCCAGCTGGACTATCTGCGCGACCACGGGCTGATCTGAGGCCGGCTCTCCTCGGAGCCTTGTGGGCCCGCGGTCTGTGGGGCCGGCCGTTCATGAGCGCCGTAAGGGGCCCGCCGGATTCCGGCGGGCCCCTTACGGTCGGTCTTCGTGTTCCGTCCGGCGTCAGCGGGAGCGCTTGGCCAGCCGCTCGACGTCCAGCAGGATCACCGCGCGCGCCTCCAGCCGCAGCCAGCCGCGGCCCGCGAAGTCGGCGAGCGCCTTGTTGACGGTCTCGCGGGAGGCGCCGACCAGCTGGGCCAGCTCCTCCTGGGTCAGGTCGTGGACGACGTGGATGCCTTCCTCCGACTGCACGCCGAAGCGGCGCGACAGGTCCAGCAGGGCCCTGGCGACCCGGCCCGGAACGTCGGAGAAGACCAGGTCGGACATCTGGTCGTTGGTCTTGCGCAGGCGCCGGGCGACCGCGCGCAGCAGCGCGGAGGCGACCTCGGGCCGGGCGTTCAGCCACGGCTGGAGATCGCCGTGGCCGAGGCCGAGCAGCTTGACCTCGGTGAGGGCGGTGGCGGTGGCGGTGCGCGGGCCCGGGTCGAAGAGCGACAGTTCGCCGATCAGCTCGCCGGGGCCGAGCACGGCCAGCATGTTCTCGCGGCCGTCGGGAGAGGTGCGGTGGAGCTTCACCTTGCCCTCGGTGACCACGTACAGGCGATCGCCGGGGTCCCCTTCGTGGAAGAGTGCGTCACCCCGCGCGAGGGTGACCTCTCCCATGGAGGCGCGCAGCTCAGCGGCCTGCTCGTCATCGAGCGCCGCGAAGAGCGGGGCGCGCCGCAGAACGTCGTCCACGAGTCTCTCCTTGTCGACATGCACAGGGGACCGACGTCCCCATGATGCCGGACGGTAAAACAGTGCGATCAATCACAAGTTTGACGCACTGGCCTGGCGAGCTGTGCGGCAGGGGTCCGATTGGGGGCCTCCTCGCTGTGGCCGGACCGGATGTCAGTGGGTGGGCTTAGGCTGGCCGGGTGTCCAATACGCCGGTGAGAGCACAGGGCAAGGGGGCCGGACGGGTGACCGCACCTCGTAATTCCGCCGTGGGCGAACAAGAGTCCGCCGACTCGACAGAAGCCTCGAAACCACATAAATCGGTCAAGGGCTCGAAGGGCGCCCACCCCGAGTCCCGGCTCGCGCTCGTCCGCCGCGCCCGGCGCATCAACCGCGAGCTCGCCGAGGTGTATCCGTACGCCCATCCCGAGCTGGACTTCGAGAACTCGTTCCAGCTGCTGGTGGCCACGGTCCTCTCGGCCCAGACCACCGATCTGCGGGTCAACCAGACCACCCCCGCGCTCTTCGCCGCGTATCCGACGCCCGAGGACATGGCGGCCGCCGACCCGGAGGCCCTGGAGCAGCTGATCCGGCCCACCGGCTTCTTCCGCGCCAAGGCCAAATCGCTACTCGGCCTGTCCGCCGCCCTCCGCGACCGGTTCGGCGGCGAGGTCCCGGGCCGGCTCGAGGACCTGGTCACCCTGCCCGGTGTCGGCCGTAAGACGGCCAATGTGGTGCTCGGCAATGCCTTCGGGGTGCCGGGCCTGACCGTGGACACCCACTTCGGGCGGCTGGTGCGGCGCTGGAAGTGGACCGCCCAGGAGGACCCCGAGAAGGTCGAGGCCGAGATCGCCGCGCTCTTCCCCAAGAGCGAGTGGACGATGCTCTCGCACCGCATCATCTTCCACGGCCGCCGCGTCTGCCACGCCCGCAAGCCCGCGTGCGGCGCCTGCCCGATCGCCCCGCTCTGCCCGGCGTACGGGGAGGGCGAGACCGACCCGGACAAGGCGAAGAAGCTGCTGAAGTACGAGATGGGCGGCCAGCCGGGCCAGCGCCTGCGCCCGCCGTCCGACTACCCCGGCCGTCCCGCCGCCCCCCTGGGAGCCGCCGAATGACGAGCACCTACGGGGATGTGGAGGTCAGTGCCCAGGGGCTGCCGGAGTGGCTGCTCCCGGTGGCCCGGCTGGCCGAGACGATCGAGCCGCGCCAGCTGAGCCGGTATCTGCCGCCCGAGCAGGGCGGAGGCCGCCCCTCCGCCGTGCTGGTGCTCTTCGGCGAGGGCCCCGGCGGCCCGGAGCTGCTGCTCATGGAGCGCTCCGGCTCGCTTCGCTCGCACGCCGGTCAGCCCTCCTTCCCCGGCGGTGCCCTCGACCCGGAGGACGGCGATCCGGAGGAGGAGGGCCCGCTGCGCGCGGCGCTGCGCGAGGCCGAGGAGGAGACGGGGCTCGACCCCTCGGGCGTCCAGGTCTTCGCGGTGCTGCCGCGGCTCTACATCCCGGTGAGCGGCTTCGTCGTCACCCCGGTGCTGGGCTGGTGGCGCCGGCCCACCCCGGTCGGGGCGGTGGACCCGGCCGAGACGGCCCGGGTCTTCACGGTCCCCGTGGCGGATCTCACGGACCCGGCGAACCGGGCCACCACCGTCCACCCCAGTGGCCACCGGGGGCCCGCCTTCCTGGTGGGATCCGCTCTGGTCTGGGGTTTCACCGCCGGAGTGATCGATCGCATCCTGCATTACGCGGGGTGGGAGCGACCGTGGGACCGAGCCAAGCGCGTCCCACTCGACTGGCGCGCGTGAGACGGTGTTCCGGTGAATGTGCTGGACATCCTGCTGCTGCTCGCCGCCGTGTGGTTCGCGATCGTCGGCTACCGCCAGGGTTTCGTCGTCGGCGTGCTGTCGGTGACGGGGTTCATCGGAGGCGGGTTGGTCGCGATCTATCTGCTGCCGCTCATATGGGACGGCACCACCGACGACAAGGCATCCCCCGGCACCGTCGGTGCCGTGGTGGCGATCGTCCTGGTGATCGTGTGCGCCTCGGTCGGCCAGGCGGCCACCACCCACCTGGGGAACAAGCTGCGGCGGTACATCACCTGGTCACCGGCGCGCGCCCTGGACGCGACCGGTGGCGCGCTGGTGAACGTCCTGGCGATGCTGCTGGTGGCCTGGCTGATCGGCTCCCTGGTGGCCCAGACCTCGCTCCCCACCCTGGGCAGGGAGGTCCGCGACTCCAAGGTGCTGCTCGGGGTCTCCCGCGTCGTTCCCGACGAGGCGAACACCTGGTTCACCGACTTCTCGTCCGTGCTCGCGCAGAACGGCTTCCCGCAGGTCTTCTCGCCCTTCGCCAACGAGCCGATCACCACGGTGCCGCAGCCCGACCCCGCGCTCGCCCAGTCCCCGGTGGCCACGCGGGCGCAGGACAGCATCGTCAAGGTCGTCGGCACCGCCCCCAGCTGCGGCAAGGTCCTCGAGGGCAGCGGCTTCGTGTTCGCCCCGAACCGGGTCATGACCAACGCCCACGTCGTCGGCGGCGTCAGCGACCCGACCGTGCAGATAGGCGGCGAGGGCCGGCTGTACGACGCCAAGGTCGTGCTCTACGACTGGAAGCGCGATATCGCGGTCCTCGATGTGCCCTCGCTGCAGGCCCCGGCGCTGCAGTTCGCGCAGGACGACGCGCGCACCGGCGATGGCGCGATCGTCGCCGGCTTCCCGGAGAACGGCGCCTTCGATGTGCGCGCGGCCCGCGTCCGCGGCCGTATCGAGGCCAACGGCCCCGACATCTACCGCCGCTCCACCGTGCACCGCGATGTGTACTCGCTGTACGCGACGGTGCGGCAGGGCAACTCCGGCGGTCCGCTGCTCACCCCGCAAGGGCGGGTGTACGGCGTGGTCTTCGCCAAGTCCCTCGACGACGCCAACACCGGATACGCGCTGACGGCGGACGAGGTGAGCGAGGATATCCAGAAGGGGCGCACGGCCGACCAGCCGGTGGACAGCCAGGGGTGTGCCCTCTAGATTCCGGTGTCGCTGTGGCCCCGGGCCGCGCCCGAGATACTGCTAGCGGCCGCGTGGATGGCGCAGTCGCGCCGAGACCCACCGGGCCCGGCGGCGGATGATGCGGGGAATCCCGATGTTCGGGTCATGGCCTTGGGTAGGCCCGGAGCCGCCCCGCTCGGAAACACTCAGCGCGGCATTGGCGGTAGCGGCGGCCTCGGGGCCGCGGCTGTTTGGTGCGTCACGGTAGTCGTGCGTCCAGCCCATACCTCGGTGTGTGCCCCTGACCCAAGGTCCGTAATCGCCGGTGGCTGCGGCAATTGGCCTATGCTCCGGGCAATTGGCTGTTCGAAAAACAGATGTTCGCACGAGCGTGGGGACGTGGTCGGAATGCGTACGTCCGATGACGCTCAGCGGTCGGGTTCGGGGTCCTTCAGCCAGTTGATCAGCTCGGTGGTGAAGGCCCGGGGGTCCTCCTCGTGCGGGAAGTGGCCGAGCCCGTCGAAGAGCCGCCAGCGGTAGGGAGCCTCGACATACTCCCCGGAGCCCGCGGCGCTGCGGGTGCGCGTCACCGGGTCGAGTGAGCCGTGCAGATGCAGGGTCGGCACCCGCACTGGCCGCTTCATCCGCCGGTTGAACTGGAAACCGTCCGGCCGAGCCAGCGACCGCACCATCCAGCGGTACGGCTCGATCGAGCAGTGCGCGGTCGAGGGGATGCACATCGCCCGCCGGTAGACCTCCACCGCCTCGTCCTCGGGCAGCCGCGGTCCGGACCAGTCCCGGATCAGCCGGCCCACGGCCGCCGCGTCGTCCGCGACCAGCTGGCGCTCGGGCAGCCAGGGCCGCTGAAAGCCCCAGATATGGGAGCTGGCCGCGCTCTGCTTGACGTCCGCGATCATCGCCGAGCGCCAGCGTCGGGGATGCGGCATCGAGGCCACCGCGAGCCGCCGCACCAGCTTCGGCCGCATCACCGCGGCCGTCCACGCCAGGTATCCGCCCAGGTCATGGCCGACGAGCGCGGCGTCCGGCTCGCCCAGCGAGCGGATCACACCGGTGATGTCGAGGGCGAGGTTGGCCGGGTCGTAGCCCCGCGGCGTACGGTCGCTGCCGCCCACCCCGCGCAGATCCATCGCGACCGCGCGATAGCCGGCCTCGGCGAGCGCGGGCAGCTGGTGCCGCCAGGTCCACCAGAACTGCGGAAAGCCGTGCAGCAGCAGCACCAGCGGGCCGTCACCCAGCTCGGCGATGTGGAAGCGCGCGCCGTTGGCCGCGACATCCCGGTGGGTCCAGGGGCCGTCGAGCCGTACGACCGACGCGGAGGTATCAGGGACGGTCATGCCGACGAGCGTGTCACATCCTGCGCGGGGCGTCCGCCATTGCTCCCGGCACGCGGATGCGGCTTGACGCTCCCCAGTACGGCGGCCGTCTCCTTGGACGAGGAAATCGACCGCTTCGGCGCCTTCACCTTCTTGAACTTCAGCAGCGCCAGCAGACCCAGGATCCCGGCGAACAGCCAGTAGATCCCGCCCACGATCAGGAAGCACCAGGCGAGGCCGAGGCCGGTCCACGAGCGCATGCCGTACGCGAGCGCGAAACTCAGCACCGGCAGCGAGAACAGCAGCAGCACCCCGGCCGCCATCCCCGCGCCGCTGCCGACCGCGGCCTTCTTGGCCCCCACCCGGAGCTCGGCCTTGGCCAGCGCGATCTCGTCGTGCATCAGCGCCGACAGCTCGCTGGTCGCCGTCGCCACCAGCTGGCCGAGGCTGCGGTTGCCGCCGTCGTCGGCTGCGCTCATCGCCATCTCCCTCTGCTCTTGTGCGTCTTACCGCTCGTGTTACCGCTCGTGTCTAGTGCGTCTTGCGCTCGTGCCGCGTCGTCAGTGCTCGGTACGCCGCCCGTGCTTCGTACGCCGCCCGTGCTTCGTACGCCGCCCGTGCTTCGTACGCTGCCCGTGCTTGGTACGTGGTCAGTGCTTGCTACGTCTTCTGCACATTTCTGCGGGTGTCAAGCCTCTCAGATCATGCCGGACCATCGTCGCCGGAGTCGTTCGCGGCAGCCACTTCGGCAAGCCGCCGGTGCTCGGCGGCCTTTGCCTCGTGAATGGCGGCCATCCGCAGGTGGTACGCGGGGCTGTCGAGCTCATAGATATCCGGGATGCCGTCCATGTCCTCGTCCCGCTCCTCCTCCTGACACAGCCGCTGGTACTTGGTGTTGCGCAGTTTGAGAAGGATCCCGGCGAACAGGGCGGCGGTCAGCGAGCCGATGAGGACCGCCGCCTTGACCTCCTCGGCGAGCGTGGGATCGCCGGGGAAGGCGAGTTCGTCGATGAGGAGGGAGACGGTGAAGCCGATTCCGGCGAGGGTGGCCACGGCGAAGACATCGGCCCAGGCCAGGTCTTCGTTCAGCTCGGCCCTGGTGAAGCGGGCGGCGCACCAGGAGCCGCCGAAGACGCCGATGGCCTTGCCCACGACGAGGCCGAGGACGACGCCGAGGGTCTCCGGGCGGGTGAAGACGTCCGCCACGGCGCCGCCCGAGAGCGGCACCCCGGCCGCGAACAGCGCGAACAGCGGCACCGCCACCCCCGCCGACACCGGGCGCACCCGGTGCTCGACGCGCTCGGCGGGGGAGCGCTCCTCGCCCTCCCGTACGGTGCAGCGCAGCATCAGGCCCATCGCGACGCCGGCGATGGTGGCATGCACACCGCTGGCGTGCATCAGCGCCCAGATCACCACGGCGAGCGGGACGTATATCCAGGCCGTCCGGACGCCCTTGCGGTGCAGCAGCCAGAAGAGGGCGAGCGCGGCGACCGACAGGATCAGGGCGACGAAGTTGATGCGCTGGGTGAAGAAGATCGCGATGATGAGGATCGCGCCGAGGTCGTCGACGACCGCGAGAGTGAGCAGGAAGGCGCGCAGCGCGGCGGGCAGCGCGGTGCCGATCACGGCGAGAACGGCGAGCGCGAAGGCGATGTCGGTGGCGGTCGGCACGGCCCAGCCCTTGAGACTGCCGCCGCCGCTCGCGCTGACGATGACATAGACGAGCGCGGGCACGGCCATGCCGCAGACGGCGGCGATCACGGGCAGGGCGGCGGCCTTCGGGTCGCGCAGCTCGCCCGCGACCAGCTCGCGCTTGAGCTCGATACCGGCGACGAAGAAGAAGATCGTCAGCAGGCCGTCGGTGGCCCAGGAGGCGACCGAGAGACGCAGATGCAGCGCCTGGGGGCCGAAGGAGAAGTCCCTGATGCCGCCGTAGACGCCGCTGAGGGGGGTGTTGGCGAGGATCAGCGCCACGATGGCGGCCACCAGGAGGATCACACCGCCGACGGTCTCGGTGCGCAGCGCGTCGATGACGAACGTCCGCTCGGGCAGCGACAGGCGTCCGAGAAACTTGCGGCTGGTGGGCGCGGCCACGGGCGGGCCTCCTGGGTGGGTCGAGGTGCGGATACACGTGTGGCGTATGCCGACCAGACTTCCCGGCGCTCCTGCCCATCATCTTGTCGCAATTTTTATGCGACAGCCACCTGCGGCGGTCACCTGCGACAGCCACCTGCGGCGGCGACCTGCGACAGCGACGTGCGGCGGCCGCCTGTGACGGCCACCTGCGGCGGCGATCCGCAGCAGCCACAGCGAAGGGGCGCCCCCGCCAGAAACCGCCCAGGCGGGAGCGCCCCTCGTTCGTTCGGCGCGGGTGCTGGGATCAGTCCTCGCTGGGGGCGGAGGGCAGCTTGCTCTGGATCAGCTCCATGACGGAGGAGTCGGTGAGCGTGGTGACATCGCCCAGCGCCCGGTTCTCGGCGACATCGCGCAGCAGACGACGCATGATCTTGCCGGAGCGGGTCTTGGGCAGCTCGGCCACCGGCAGGATCCGCTTGGGCTTGGCGATCGGGCCGAGCTGCTTGGCCACATGCGCCCGCAACTCCTCGACCAGGCCCTCGTCCTCGGCCGCGCCGCCGCGCAGGATGACGAACGCGCAGATGGCCTGGGTGGTCTGCGGGTCGGTGGCACCGACGACCGCCGCCTCGGCGACCTTGGGGTGCGAGACGAGCGCCGACTCGACCTCGGTCGTGGAGATGTTGTGGCCGGAGACCAGCATCACATCGTCGACCCGGCCGAGCAGCCAGATGTCGCCGTCGTCGTCCTTCTTGGCGCCGTCGCCCGCGAAGTAGCGCTTGTCGAAGCGGGACCAGTAGGTGTCCAGATAGCGCTGGTCATCGCCCCAGATGGTGCGGAGCATGGACGGCCACGGCTCGGTGAGCACCAGATAGCCGCCATGGCCGTTCGGCACCTCATTGGCCTCGTCGTCCACGACGGTGGCGTCGATGCCCGGCAGCGCGACCTGGGCCGAACCGGGCTTGGTGGCGGTGACGCCCGGCAGCGGGCTGATCATGATGCCGCCGGTCTCGGTCTGCCACCAGGTGTCCACGACGGGCGTGGTGTCCGCGCCGATGTGCTTGCGGTACCAGACCCAGGCCTCGGGGTTGATGGGCTCGCCGACGGAGCCGAGGATCCGCAGCGAGGAGAGGTCGAACTTGGCCGGGATGTCGTCGCCCCACTTCATGCAGGCGCGGATCGCGGTCGGGGCGGTGTACAGGATGGTGACCCCGTACTTCTGGACGACCTCCCACCAGCGGCCCTGGTGCGGGGTGTCCGGGGTGCCCTCGTAGAGCACCTCGGTGGCGCCGTTGGAGAGCGGGCCGTAGACGATGTACGAGTGGCCGGTGACCCAGCCGACGTCCGCCGTGCACCAGAAGACATCCGTCTCCGGCTTGAGGTCGAAGACGGCGTGGTGGGTGTAGGAGACCTGGGTGAGGTAGCCGCCGGAGGTGTGCAGGATGCCCTTCGGCTTACCGGTCGTCCCCGAGGTGTAGAGGATGAACAGCGGGTGCTCGGCGTCGAACGCCTCGGGGGTGTGCTGCTCCGGCTGGCGCTCCACGATCTCGTGCCACCAGACGTCACGGCCCTCGCTCCAGTCCACCTCCTGGCCGGTGCGGCGGACGACCAGCACATTGCGCACGTTCTCGGTGCCGGGCCGGGTGAGCGCCTCGTCGACGGCGGGCTTGAGCGCGGACGGCTTGCCACGGCGGTAGCCGCCGTCGGCGGTGATGATGACCCGGGCGTCGGCGTCCTGGATACGGGTGGCGAGAGCGTCGGCCGAGAAGCCGCCGAAGACCACCGAATGCGGGGCGCCGACGCGGGCGCAGGCCAGCATCGCGACCACGGTCTCCGGGATCATCGGCATATAGATGGCGACCCGGTCGCCCGACCGGACACCCAACTCGGTGAGTGCATGGGCCGCTTGGGAGACCTCCCGCTGCAGCTCGGCGTAGGTGAGGGAGCGGGTGTCGCCGGGCTCGCCCTCGAAGTGGAGCGCCACCCGGTCGCCCAGGCCGTTCTCGACATGCCGGTCGACGCAGTTGTACGCCACATTGAGCTTGCCGTCGGCGAACCACTTCGCGAAGGGCGGGTTCGACCAGTCGAGTGTCTCGGTCGGCGCGGTCGCCCAAGAGAGCCGACGGGCCTGCTCGGCCCAGAAGCCCAGGCGGTCCACCTTCGCCCGCTCATACGCCTCGGCCGTGACATTGGCGTTCGCGGTCAGCTCGGCGGGCGGCGCGAAGCGACGCTCCTCCCGAAGAAGGTTGGCCAGGCTCTCGTTACTCACGACATCTCCCATTCCCAGGGTGTCCGTTGTGTCCCAGGCCATAGCTCATCAGCCAACGGCACACCCTGACAAGGGCTGTCGCCGAATATTGGTTTAGACCTTTAGTCGTGTTCGTCACCGTCCCAGCTCCAGGGCGCCCTGGACGGGGTCGCCGCCACGCTCCGCCACGCCGGAACGGCCCCTTCCAGGCCGGGTGGGGGCCGCCGTGGTGGCGAGGCAGACGGGCATCGGCGCGCCATGGTCCGGGCGGACGGGCAGAAACCTCCCCGTACCCGTGTCCAGGACATACGCCTGGGCCTCCGCCACCTGGAAATACATGCCGTGCAGCGCCAGCCCGCCCTCCGCCACCCGCCGTGCCACACAGCCGTGCTCCATCAGATGGTCGAGCTGCTGTCTCACATTGAGCAGCGCCAGCCGCTCCACATCGTCGGCCACCGCCCGGCTCGACAGGGCGACCTCGCCGCGCCCCAGCCGACCGATCCGCTCCATCCGCGCCAGCGCCGGTCCACCGTGGCGCAGCCAGCGCTCCAGCGGCGTCCCGTCCCCGTTGGGAGATGCCCCGGGCGTGCCGGAGGGCGCCATGGGCCTGCCGGGGGGCGCCTCGGGCGTGCCGGAGGGCGCCTCGGGTCCGCCGGATGCCTCGGCCCCGTCGGTGGACGCCCCGGGCTGAGGTGGTGTGCGGACCGGCGTCGATGAGTCGAGCAGCGCCTGCATCGCACCGCATCCGGAGTGGCCGCACACCGTGATGCTGCTGATCTTCAGCACCTCCACCGCGTACTCGATCGCCGCGCCCACCGAGTCACAGGAGTCATCGGAGCCCGGTGGTGGCACCAGATTGCCGACATTGCGCACGGTGAACAGATCGCCGGGGCCACTGGAGGTGATCATGCTGGTCACCAGGCGGGAGTCGGCACAGGTGAGGAACAGCTGACTGGGCCGCTGCCCCTCCCGGGCCAGCCGGGCCAGCTCATCGCGGACCAGCGGTGCCGTATGGCGCTGGAACGCGCTCACCCCGCCCAGCAGCTGACCACCCGCGTCTCCGCCGGCGGCGACGCTCACCCCGACGCCCGCGGCCGCCGGGGCCGGACGGGTGCAGTGGTGATCACGCCAAGGCGTCCACGGCCGGCAGGCCCGGGCACCGTCCGTCTCGGCGATCCGCCGCGCCGCCCGTCCATCGGCCGCCGGATGTCCGTAGCCCGCCCCCCGCCCAGAGCCCGCTGTCCGCCCAGAGCCCGCTGTTCGCCCGGAGCCCGAGGATCGGAGGAGCACCGTGAGGAGGGTGATCGCGAGGGTTGCGGCGGCGGCCATGAGTCCGGCCCGGAGCGAGGCGCCGCGGGCCGACGCGATGCCCAGTGAGACGGAGGCGATACCCAGTGAGAGTGGAACGGCGAACCGGAAGAGGGCGGCCGAGGCGGAGGGATCTCCATGTCTGAGGCGGGAGACCCGGTGGATCCGGTCCAAGAGCTTCAACATTCCCGTCTCCTCCGGGGCTTCGGTCGCGGATAGGCGCGCGGCCGTGGGTCACGGCGTACTGCGGTACTGACTTCCAAGCGTTGGTAAATGAATCGTAATGGCGAGTAAAGTCGCTGGGAAGTCTTTTGGGGAGAATGAGCCGGTATTCCCCCTATAGGGTGAATAGTCATTTAAAACGCCTTGTCATCCTCTGTCTTTTTCTCTGCCCATGCGAGATTTGCTCCTATCCGGCCGGATCTCCCGGGACAGGGCACGACACGAGGGGCGAGGTGGCGACATGAGAGCCAGGGGAGGCGGAAGGGCCAGAAGAAACGTCACTGCACTGCTGGCCGCGGCGGTGGCGCTCTCCTCGTCGGTCGGCTGCTCAGAAGACTCCACCCACACCCATGGGCCGGGCGGCACCACGGGCGCGCGCCATGACAGGGACAGCCCGCAGAAGGGTCCGGGGGCGCCGAACCATCCCCACAAGGCTCCGAAGGTGCTACGCCTCATCGGCGACGGATCGACCTCCGACACCGGTCCCCAGCCCCATCAGCCGAAGACCGAGCCGCTTGAACCGGGCGAGAGACCACCGCAGTTCGTCGTCTTCTCCTGGGACGGCGCCGGCCAGGGCAAGAAGAAGCTGTTCTCCCGCTTCCGCGCGGTCGGCAAGAAGTACGGCGCGACGATGACGTACTTCCTCAGCGGGGTGTACCTGCTGCCCGCGGAGAAGCGGTACCTCTACGATCCGCCCAAGCATCGGCGCGGCGCCTCGTCGATCGGCTTCAACGACGTCGAGGGCATCAAGGCCACGGTGGAGCAGCTCCGCGGCGCCTGGCTGGACGGCAATGAGATCGGCACCCACTTCAACGGCCACTTCTGCGGACGCCGCCGCGGAGTCGGCACCTGGTCGGCGCGCCAGTGGACCAGCGAGATCCAGCAGGCCGAGTCGTTCGTCGAGAACTGGAAGACCAACGCGGGCCTGGAACACGAGAAGCCGCTCCCCTTCGACTACGGCAAGGAGCTCGTCGGCGGTCGCGCACCCTGTCTCCAGGGGCAGAAGAACCTGATCCGGGCGGCCGCGAAGCTGGGCTGGCGCTATGACGCGAGCTCACCCGGTGGGCTTCAGATCTGGCCCCGCAGGATCCACGGCATCTGGGACTTCCCGCTGCAGCAGATCCCGGTGCCGGGCCGCGCGTTCGAGACGCTCTCCATGGACTACAACTTCCTCGCCAACAAGCCGCGCAAGAAGAAGGGCAAGCGGCCCAAGCGCTCCACCTGGGGCCGTCCGATGCGCGACGGTATGCTCGCCGCCTTCGACCGGGCGTACGAGGGCAACCGGGCGCCGCTGTTCATCGGCAATCACTTCGAGTCCTGGAACGGCGGAACGTATATGCGCGCCGTGGAGGACGTCATCAAGAAGGTCTGCCCGCGCAAGGAAGTGCGCTGCGTCTCCTTCAAGCAGCTGGCCGACTGGCTGGACGCGCAGAACCCCAGCGTCCTGGAGAAACTGCGGGTGCTGGACGTCGGGATGCGGCCACCGGGTGGCTGGAAGCGCTACCTGGCCGCCGAGCCGGGGCGGACGTCCGATCGCGGAACGGCGCACGAGCGGACGTCCGGGCACCACACGCGGACGGCTAAGCGGGAGCGGGAGTAGCCGCCGAACTCTCCGCCGGCGCGAACTCCCGCAGCCCGAAGGCGGGGTCGACCTGGGCGGCAAGGTCGGCACCCGTCTTCGCGTTCCCCCAGCTCTGCGCGTTCTTCAGGTGGAAGTGCACCATCTGACGGGTGTACCGCTGCCAGTCGCGCCGCTCGTACGAGCCGTCGACCGCGCCCTGCAGCGTCCGTAGCGCCTCGCGGTTCGGCTCCTCCAGCTCCTCGAACCCGGGCGCACGGCCCTTCTCCATCGCCCGGACCCAGTCGGAGTGGCCGAACGCGACCAGCAGGTCATCGCTCACCTCCGCGCGGAGGAAGTCCAGGTCGTCCGGGCCCTGCACCTTGTTGCCGACCACCTGGAGCGCCACATCGAAGTCGCGGGCGTACTCCTTGTACTGGCGGTAGACGGAGACGCCCTTACGCGTGGGCTCGGCCACCAGGAACGTCATGTCGAAACGGGTGAAGAGGCCGGAGGCGAAGGAATCGCTGCCCGCCGTCATGTCGACGACGATGAACTCGCCGCGCCCGTCGACCAGATGGTTCAGGCAGAGCTCGATCGCGCCGACCTTGGAGTGGTAGCAGGCGACACCGAGGTCGGATTCGGTGAAGGGGCCGGTCGCCATCAGCCGCACCGACCCGTTGTCGAGCGGCAGGGTGCGGGCGCATGCCCGGTAGACGGGATTGTCCTCGCCGATCCGCAGCAGCCGCGAGCCCTCACCCGGCGGGGTGGTCTTGATCATGGTTTCGGCGGAGGCGATCCGGGGGTTCGTACCGCGCAAGTAGTCCTTGATCAGCGGGAGATGGGCGCCCATCGCGGGCAGCGCGGCGGCCTCCGCCTCGTCGAGTCCGAGCGCCACGCCCAGATGCTGATTGATATCGGCGTCGACGGCGACGACGGGGGCGTGGGTGGCGGCGAGATGGCGGATGAACAGCGACGACAACGTGGTCTTGCCGCTTCCACCCTTGCCTACGAAAGCGATCTTCATGTTCACCTAGCGTAGGTGAGTGATCCCGGACCATGAGGGATTTACGTGAAGAACACCACTCCAACGAGGGGCGCCCGGCGCGAGGTGCGTAGTGTCGTACTCATGAGTACGTCAGCTGATCCGCTCGCCACCCTGGCCGCGCTGCCCGGTGTGACCGAGTCCGTGAACGCCGTACGGGCCGCCGTGGACCGGGTCTATGGGCACCGGGTGATGCGCCGCCGCAGCAATGAGGTCACCTCCGAGGCGGCGTTGCGCGGGGCGCGGGGCTCCGCCGCGCTGGCCGGTGCGGACTGGGCGCTGGAAGAGGTGCGCCGCCGCACCGACTTCGGGGCCGAGGGTGAGCCCCGCACGGTGGGGGCGGCGCTGCGGCTGACCGCCGAGGCGGGGCAGCTGCTGAGCATCTGGCGGCAGTCGCCGCTGCGGGTGCTGGCCCGGCTGCATCTGGTCGCGGCGGGCGGGGCGGAGGGCGACGAGCGGATCGGCCGCCCGCGGCAGTCGGGTGAGCCGGTGGACGAGCCGCTGATCGGGTCCGATCTGCCGCTGCCGGACGCGGACGAGGTGGCGGGGCGGCTCGATGGGCTGGCCCGGCTGCTGCTCGCGGGCAGCGAGGCTCCGGCGCTGGTGACGGCGGCGGTGGTGCATGGCGAACTGCTCGCCCTGCGGCCCTTTGTCTCCCGCAATGGTCTGGTGGCGCGGACGGCCGAACGGATCGTGCTGGTCGGCAGCGGTCTCGATCCGAAGTCCATCTGCCCGGCCGAGGTGGGGTACGCGGAGCTGGGCGCCGCGCCGTACATGGCGGCGCTGGAGGGCTATGCGTCCGGGACGCCGGAGGGGATGGCGGTGTGGATCGCGCACTGCGGACGGGCGGTTGAGCTCGGAGCGCGGGAGTCCACGGCGGTCTGCGAGGCCCTGCAGCGCGGGGCGGCCTGACGCGGGACAGGTGTGGCCTGACGTCGGAGAGGCGTGGGCTGACGCGGGACGGGTGCGGTCTGACGTCGGAGAGGCGCGAGACGCGGGACGGGTGCGGTCTGACGTCGGACCAAGGCGGGCCGGCCCCGGACAAGAGTTGCGGCGGTACCACATGGGCACCGCCGCTGGCACAGCTGCCGGGTTACCATGCGTGCAATCTCATTCGCCCATCAGGTCGGGAACTTCTGCCCGTCACCTGGTGCGGCTGGCCCGTAATCGACGGGTCGACGTCGCGTGGGTGCTCAGCATCTGTGCTCGGTCCGTGGGGCCTTGGCGTCTGGGGGTTTCCTCCCGGATACCCCTGGTCTCGCGGGCCGTCGATTCCTTTGTACTCCTGCGCGAGGCCAATCGGAACCCCTCACCGCAGATCTTTGCTGTTACCCCTAAATGCGGGCATAAAGGGCGCGGCGCCGATTGGTGTACCACAGCAGCCCGGCGGTGGGGGGGGGGGGGGGCGGGCCCCCCCCCCCCCCCCCCCCCCCCCCCGCCCCGCGGCCGGCGGGGGGGTGGGGGGGGCGGGAGCGGGCGCCCGCGCCGCGGCGGG
>NZ_JBHYVB010000001.1:93522-126892 GCF_042750115.1 Streptomyces sp. NPDC059455 | reverse complement strand
ACCCCACTTTTTTGTTTTTAACCCCATATGGGGGGTATTCCGGGGGGGGGCGCGGTTTGTTCAAACCCCGGCGCGGGGGGGGGGGGGCGGCGGCCCCCCCCCCCCCCCCCACGGCGAGCACCGGGCGCGGTGGCATGGAGAGTGAGGGCCTGCGCTCCTTCAGCCGCACCGGGCGGTTGAAGGAGAGCACCGGCCAGCCGCGGGCCGCCGCCTCGCGCCGCAGCGCCCGGTCCGGGTTGACCGTATGGGGGTGGCCGACCGCCTCCAGCATCGGGAGATCGGTCACCGAATCGCTGTAGGCGTAACAGCTCGACAAGTCGTAGCCCTCCGACTCCGCCAACTCGGCGATCGCCTCCGCCTTGGTCGGGCCATAGGCGTAGTACTCCACCTCTCCGGTGAACACTCCGTCCTCGACCACCATGCGGGTGGCCACCACGCGGTCCGCGCCCAGGAGCTCGCCGATTGGCTCGACCACCTCCGCCCCGGAGGTGCTGACGATGACCACATCGCGGCCGGCGGTGTGATGCTCCTCGATGAGCGAGGCGGCCTCGTCGTAGATGATGGGGTCGATGAGGTCGTGCAGGGTCTCCGCGACGATCTCCTTGACCTGCTGGACATTCCATCCTCGGCAGAGCGCGGAGAGGTACTTACGCATCCGCTCCATCTGCTCGTGATCGGCGCGGCCGGCGAGGAAGACAAACTGTGCATAGGCAGTACGCAGTGCGGCCCGACGGTTGATCAGCCCACCCCGGTAGAAGGACTTGCTGAAGGTGAGAGTGCTTGACTTCGCAATGACCGTCTTGTCCAGGTCAAAGAAGGCAGCTGTCCGAGGCAAGGAGTGGTTTTCCACGACGCCGAGCATAGGGCCCACCATTCGGCGTAAGCTTAGGCGCGTGGGTTTGCCTGAGAAGGCTCTCGGGTACACCATGGAAGTCACGGATCGTTCGCGACCGTGCTAACCCGGCCCGACTCCTCCCCCCCCGAGTCGGCCGTGGGGACGACCCCCGCTCTCCCCCCCGGCGGGGGTCGTCGCATGTCCGGACGCATTTTCGGCGTTCTCATGAGATCTTGCTCCCCTCCCTCGGGCCCGTGTGGCCCCGCCTCTCCACAGCTTGAGTGGTAACCGTGCGTAATCGCTAGGCTGCTCTCCGGAAGTCACTGGTTTAGGTGACTGGGATATTCACAACTGATGAGTTGTCCACGGTTTTGGACCAAGATCCCCAAGATTTTCTGGATCGCAGCACGGTGATTCTCCGCGATGCTCGCACTCGCTGTTCGCGGGAGTGAGAGCGCGTAACGGATATGGGAGGGGATCGTGACTGCATCCATCACACCGGAACGCCCTTCGGCGACCGAAGGACAGCGAAGCAGACCGCTCATCGTCACCGAGGACGAGGCACTTCTCGACGATCTGCTGCGGCTGTGTGCGGCGGCCGGAGCGGAACCGGAAGTGGCGCATGGCGCGCTCACCCGCCGGGGTAGCTGGGAGGCCGCACCGCTGATTCTGGTCGGCGACGACTCGGCAGCCCGGCTGTCCGACCGAGCCCGCAGACAAGGGGTGCTGCTCATCGGGCGCGATCTGGACGACCACGGCATCTGGCGGCGGGCGGTGGCGCTCGGCGCGGACAATGTGGCGTTCCTGCCCGATGCCGAGACCTGGCTGGTGGACCGGATCGCCGATGTCGCCGAAGGGGTGGGTCGGCAGGCCCTGACCGTCGGGGTCATCGGCGGCCGCGGCGGCGCGGGCGCTTCCACCCTCGCCTGCGCTCTGGCGGTCACCGCGGCCCGCTCCGGCCGGCGCACCATGCTGATCGATGCCGATCCGCTGGGCGGTGGGCTCGATGTGCTGCTCGGCGGCGAGGGCGCGCAGGGGCTGAGATGGCCCGCCTTCGCCGAGTCGCGCGGACGGGTCGCCGGAAGCGCCCTCGAGGAGTCGCTGCCCGAGTTGCACGCGCTGCGGGTGCTCAGCTGGGACCGCGGCGATTCGGTCGTCATCCCGTCGTCCGCGATGCGGGCGGTGCTGGCCGCGGCCCGGCGGCGCGGCGGGGTCGTGGTGGTGGATCTGCCGCGCCGTGTCGACGACGCGGCGGCCGAGGCGCTGTCCCAGATCGACCTCGGGCTGTTGGTCGTCCCGGCGGAGCTGCGAGCGGTCGCGGCCGCCCACCGGGTGGCGTCCACGGTGGGCATGGTGCTGCGGGATCTGCGCGCGGTGGTGCGGGGCCCGTGCGGGCCGGAGCTGGGCGACGAGGAGATCGCGGAGCTGCTCGGGCTGCCGCTGGCCGGTCAGCTGCCACCGGAGCCCGGTCTGGCGGACGCGTTCGAGGGCGGGGAGCCCCCGGGCGGCAGCTCCCGTGGACCGCTCGGCCGGTTCTGCGCCGAGTTCTGGGCGCGCGCCCTCGCCGACGAGGGAGGTGCCCCCGCATGAGCGTCGTATCGCCGGATCTGTTGGACGCGGTGCGGCTGCGGCTGGCCGGGAGCGGCGCGGAGCCCACGCCCGCGCGGGTGGCGTCTGCCCTGCGCGAGGAAGGGCGGCTGCTCGGCGACACCGAGGTGCTCGGGGTCGTGGAGGCGCTGCGCTCGGAGCTGGTCGGCACCGGGCCCCTGGAGCCGCTGCTGGCCTCCCCCGATGTCACGGACGTCCTGGTCACCGCCCCCGACGAGGTGTGGGTGGACCGCGGCTCGGGGCTGGAGCGCACGGATGTCACCTTCGTGGACGCGGCCGCCGTGCGCAGGCTGGCGCAGCGGCTCGCCGCGGTGGCCGGGCGGCGGCTGGACGACGCCCGGCCGTGGGTGGATGCCCGGCTGCCGGACGGGACCCGGCTGCATGCGGTGCTCCCTCCGGTCGCGGTCGGCTCGACCTGTCTGTCGCTGCGGGTGGTGCGCCCCCGGGCGTTCTCCCTGGCGGAGCTGGAGGCGGCCGGGACGGTGCCGCCGGACGGCGCGCGGCTGCTGCGGTCCATGCTGGACGCCCGGCTGTCCTACCTGATCAGCGGCGGCACGGGCTCGGGCAAGACAACGCTGCTGAGCACCCTGCTCGGGCTGGTCGGCCCGCGGGAGCGGATCGTCCTCGCCGAGGACTCGGCCGAGCTGCGGCCCGACCATCCGCATGTGGTCCGGTTGGAGACCCGGCCCGCCAACCAGGAGGGCCGGGGCCAGGTCACCCTGCGGGATCTGGTGCGGCAGGCGCTGCGGATGCGCCCCGACCGGCTGGTGGTCGGCGAGGTGAGAGGCGCCGAGGTCACGGACCTCCTGGGGGCCCTGAACACCGGCCATGAGGGCGGCTGTGGCACTGTCCACGCCAATACGGCGGCCGACGTGCCCGCGCGGCTGGAGGCGCTCGGCTCGACCGCCGGTCTGGACCGGGCCGCGCTGCACAGCCAGTTGGCGGCGGCGCTGTCGGTCGTGGTCCATCTGGTGCGGGACCGCGCCGGGCGGCGAAGGATCGCCGAGCTGCATGTGCTGGACCGGGACCGGGCGGGCTTCGTCACGACCGTCCCCGCGGCCGTCTGGGGCCCGGAGGGCTTCGAGCGGGCGGCGGGCTGGCAGCGGCTCCAGCGGCTGTGCGCACGGGGCGGAGGCGCGGCATGACGGGCGCGGGAGCGGACCCGGGGGCGCTGACGCTCTGTGCCGTGACGCTGTGCGTGGGGGCGGCCTTATGGCTGCTCCTCGGGCGGGACCGGGAGCTGCGCCGGGCCAGGCTGCTGCTGGCCGGCGGCGGACCCGTCGAGCCCGCGGGAGCCGACCCGGTGCGGCGGCTGTCCGAGACCGCCGCCTGGCTGCGGGAGCGCTGGCGGGTGAAGTACGGCGGTCGGATGGGGCGTGAGTTGCTGTGTCTGCCGGTCGGATGTGTGATCGCGCTGCTGGGCGCGTCGGTTCTGCCGCTGCTCGGGGCGGTGCTGGTCACTCCGGTCGTCGGCCGTCGGCTGCGGTCCCGGCGGGGCGAGCGGGACCGTGTGCGGCGCGCCGCAGGGGTGATCCAGCTCTGTGCCACCGTGGCGGGCGAGCTGCGGGCCGGGCGGCACCCCGGCGAGGCGCTGCTGGCGGTGGACCCCGGCCACCTGAGGGAGCGTTGGGGGCTGGTGACGGCCGCGGCGCGGTTCGGCGGGGATGTGCCGGACGCGCTGCGGAGGGTCGCCCGGCTGCCGGGCGCCGAGGGCCTGACCGGGGTCGCGGCCTGCTGGCAGGTGGCGGTCGACGAGGGGGCGGGCCTGGCGGCGGGTCTCGACCGGGTGGCGGCGGCGCTGCGCGCCGAGCGGGACCAGCGGGAGAGTCTGGACGCCAAGCTGGCGGGTGCCAAGGCCACCGCCCTCGGGCTGGCCGTGCTGCCCATCGTCGGGCTGGTGCTGGGCGGCCTGATGGGCTCCGATCCGTTGCGTGTGCTGCTGCACACCCCGGCCGGGCTGAGCTGTCTGCTGCTGGGCGGCCTGCTGGAGTGGGCGGGCCTGGTCTGGACCGGCCGGATGGTGCGGGCGGCGCGTGAGCCGGGGCGGCGGCGAGGGGATCCGCACCTCGGCCGAGGCCCAGCGGATCGCCGGGGTGGCCGATGAGCGCCGACGTTGTCCACAGCCTGGGGATTTCGCTGTCCTTCCTGGCGGCGGCCCTGTGCACGGCGATGGCGATGGCCGAGGCCCGCCGGGAGCGGTGCGCCCGACGACGGCTGGCGGCGCTGCTTCCGGGCGCGGAGGACGGGCGGCCGCGGCGGGCCCGGCCGTGGCGGCGGTGGCGCGCCGGGGCCGGTGCGGGCGCTCTGCCCGCCTGGGCCGCGCCGGGCGGGGCGCTGACGATCGCCGTCGTCCTCGTCGGAGGGCCGCCGGGGTGGGCGCTGGGGCTCGCCGCGGCAGGCGGCCTCTGGCGGTGGCAGCGGCACCGCCGGGCCACGGCTGGGCGGTCCGGCCGTGACCGGCACCTCGAGGCCCTCGCCGCGGGCCAGATCCCGCTGGCCGCCGATCTGCTGACCGCCTGCCTGGCGGCCGGAGCGGGCCCGCGGAAGGCGGCGGAGGCGGTCGGAGGTTCGCTCGGCGGCCCGGTCGGCGAGCGGCTTGCCCAGACCGCGGCGGAGCTGCGACTGGGCGGCGAACCGGCCCACGCCTGGGGGCGCGTTGGCGCCCTGCCCGGAGCGCAGGGGCTGGCGCGCGCCCTGGAACGCGCCGGGACAACGGGCGCTCCGGCGGTGGAGCCGGTGTCCCGGCTGGCGGCCGAATGCCGGGCCGAGCAGGGACGGGAGGCGATGAGACGGGCCGACCGCACCGGTGTGCTGGTCAACGCGCCGCTCGCGGGCTGCTTCCTCCCGGCGTTCCTGCTGGTCGGTCTGGCCCCGGTGATGATCGGGCTGGCCCGCGGCCTGGCGGGCGACGGCCCCTGAGCACGGGCGGGACCACGAGGAGAACACAGCGAATGACAGCGGCGCCAACGAGGCCGCACAAGCGGCAGCTGCACCACGGCAGCACGACGACCGACGGCAGCACGGCGAACGACGGCAGCACGGCGAACGACGACACCGCGGTCGGTGACACCGCGGACGGGACAAGGGGGCGGACATGGTGAAGCAGTGGTGGGTACGGCGGTACACGGCGGCGCGTGCGAAGGCCGAGGCGGGCATGACCACCGCCGAGTACGCGATGGGAACGATCGCGGCATGCGGTTTCGCCGCGGTGCTCTACAAGGTGGTGACCAGCGGGGCCGTCAGCGGTGCGCTGCAGTCGGTCATCGGACGGGCGCTCGATGCGCAGTTCTGAGCCGCCGGGGACGAAGGAGCGGACGGGCTCGCGCGCCAGGAGCGGCGCGCGAGGCGTCCGGAGGCCCAGTGGCGTCCGGAGGCCCCGTGGTGGCATCCCGAGGGCCAGTGGCGTCCCGAGGGCCCGGAGCGTGCCCAGGACGGGCGTTCCGGGGGCCAGGGGCCCTGCCCGGGACGGCGGCTACGTAACGGCGGAGGCGGCCGTCGCGCTGCCGGTGCTGGCGCTGTTCGCCCTGATGCTGATCTGGGGGCTGATGGCCGCGTCCGCGCAGCTTCAGTGCGTGGACGCGGCCAGGGCCGGGGCGAGGGCGGCGGCGCGTTCGGAGCCGAAGGCGGACGCGATGGCCGCCGCCCGCTCGGCCGCGCCCGATGGAGCGCGGGTCGAGCTGTGGCGGGAGGGGGACCTGGTGCGGGTGCGGGTCCGTGCCCACGCCGCCGGTCCCGGTCCGCTGGCGGTGAATCTGCGCGGCGAGGCCGCCGCGCTCGCCGAGGACACGGTGGACGCGGGCGACGCGATGGACAGGGTCGGCGCGATGAGTGGGGTCGGCGCGGACCACACGGGCGGTGCGGCCCGGGAGGCGGTCCCGTGAGCCCGGGAGGCGGTCCCGTGAGAAGGGCGGACGACCGGGGGTCGGCCACCGTCTGGACCGCGCTGGCCGCGACGGCGCTGTGCGTGGTGTTCGCGGCCGTACTGGCGGCCGGGCAGGCCATGGTGGCGCGCCATCGGGCGGGCGGCGCCGCCGATCTGGCGGCGCTCGCGGCGGCGGACCACGGTCTGGAGGGGGCGCGTACGGCATGCGGTCTCGCCCGGCAGGTGGCCTCCGCCCAAGGGGCGCGCTTGGTGCGATGCGCACTGAGCGGTGAGATCGCGGATCTCACGGCGGAGGTGCGCACCGGCCCGTTCGCCCTCCGCGTCCGGGCACGGGCGGGGCCCGCGGGCACTCCGGTCACCGGACCGCCGTCCCCACCGGGCGGCGGGGAGCGGTCACTCGGCGGCCGGCGGCTGCTCCGGGGCGCCGGCGAGCAGGGTCGTCAGCAGGCGGATGGCGGCCTTCTTGTCCAGCGGGTCGTTGCCGTTGCCGCACTTGGGCGACTGGATGCAGGACGGGCATCCCGCCTCGCACTCGCAGACGGCGATGGCCTCGCGGGTGGCCGCCAGCCAGCGGGCGGCCGTGTGGAAGGCGCGTTCGGCGAAGCCCGCGCCACCCGGGTGCCCGTCGTAGACGAAGACGGTCGGCAGCAGCGTGTCGGGGTGCAGCGGGATGGACACCCCGCCGATGTCCCAGCGGTCGCAGGTGGCGAAGAGCGGCAGGATGCCGATCGAGGCGTGCTCGGCGGCGTGCAGGGCGCCGCCGAGGGCCTGGGGGTGTACCCGGGCCTCCTCGAGCTGGTCGTCGGTCACCGTCCACCACACCGCCCGGGTGCGCAGGGTGCGCGGCGGAAGGTCCAGCTTGGACTCGCCGAGGACCTCACCGGTGATCAGCTTGCGGCGCAGGAAGGAGACCACCTGGTTGGTGACCTCGACCGAACCGAAGCACAGCCGCGCGTCCCCCCAGGGGATCTCGGTGGTGGTCTCCAGGATGGAGATCGCCGTGGTGTCGCGAGCCGTGGTCGAGTAGGGCGGAGTGGCCTCCTCCACCAAGGCGGCCGAGTCGTCGAGGTCGAGCTGTTTGACGAGATAGCTCCGGCCCTGGTGGAGGTGGACGGCGCCCTCGTGGACGGTGGTGTGGGCCGCCGCGGCGTCCACGGTGCCCAGCAGCCGCCCTGTCGCCGCCTCCACGACCTGGACCGGGCTGCCGCCCGCCCCGCGGATGTCGGTGAGGTCGGCGGCGCGCTCACGGCGGGTCCAGTGCCAGGCCTTCGCCCGGCGGCGCAGCAGCTTGCGCTGCTCCAGCTGCGGCATCAGCTCCTCGGTGGCGGGCCCGAAGAGCTCCAGGTCGGGCTCGGTGAGCGGAAGCTCGGCCGCGGCCGCGCACAGGTGCGGCGCGAGGACGTAAGGGTTGTCCGGGTCCAGGACGGTGGACTCCACCGGCTGCCGGAAGAGGGCGTCCGGGTGGTGGACGAGATAGGTGTCCAGCGGGTCGTCCCGGGCGACCAGGATCGCGAGGGCCCCTTCGCCGGTGCGCCCCGCCCGCCCCGCCTGCTGCCACAGGGAGGCGCGGGTGCCGGGATAGCCCGCCACGACCACGGCGTCCAGTCCGGCGATGTCCATCCCCAGCTCCAGGGCGGTGGTCGCGGCGAGCCCCAGCAGTTCACCGGAGTGCAGGGCCTTCTCCAGGGCGCGGCGCTCCTCGGGGAGATAGCCGCCGCGATAGGCGGCGATCCGGTCCGGCAGCGAGCGGTCCACCTCCGCGAGCCGCTCCTGGGCGATGAGCGCGATGAGCTCCGCGCCCCGCCGGGAGCGTACGAAGGTGACCGTACGGACGCCCTGGACGGCCAGGTCGGTGAGCAGGTCCGCCGACTCGGCCGTGGCCGTGCGCCGCACCGGGGCGCCCTGCTCGCCGTGGAGTTCGGTCAGCGGCGGCTCCCAGAGGGCGAAGACGACCTCGCCGCGGGGCGAGCCGTCCTCGGTGATCTCCGCCACGGGCAGGCCGGTCAGCCGGCCCGCGGCGACCGCCGGATCGGAGGCGGTGGCCGAGGCGAGCAGGAACACGGGCGAGGAGCCGTAGCGGGCGCAGACGCGGCGCAGCCTGCGCATCACCTGGGCCACATGGGAGCCGAAGACGCCCCGGTAGGTGTGGCACTCGTCGATCACCACATAGCGCAGGGCGCGCAGGAAGGAGGACCATCTGGGGTGGCCGGGCAGGATGCCCCGGTGGAGCATGTCGGGGTTGGTGAGCACGTAGTTCGCGTACTGCCGGACCCACTCGCGCTCCTCGACTGGCGTGTCGCCGTCGTAGACCGCCGCCCGGATGCCGGAGCCCAGTGGGGCGGTGAGGCCGGCCACCGAGCGCCGCTGGTCGGCGGCCAGCGCCTTGGTGGGGGAGAGGTACAGGGCGGTCGCCCCCCGGCCGTTGGGCTCCTCCGAGCCGTCCAGCAGGGTGCTGAGGACGGGGGCCAGATAGGCGAGGGACTTGCCGGAGGCGGTTCCGGTGGCCACGACCACGGATTCGCCGCGCAGCGCGTGTTCGGCCGTGCGGGCCTGGTGGGCCCAGGGGCGCTCGATGCCGATCGCGCGAATGGCGTTGATCACCTCTGGCCGGATCGCCGAGGGCCAGTCGGCATGGGTTCCCGGGCGTGGGGGCAAGTGCTCCGTATGAGTGATGCGCGTGCTCCGGCTCGCCCCGGTGCTCAGCCGACCGAGGACGGCCCGGGGTGAGGGGCGTATGCCCGCCTGCCGCGGGATTTGGTTGTCGGCCATCGACATCGAGTGTGTCACTGGTCTGACGGACAATGGTCTCAAGGCGTCGTGCACGCCTGCTGGTAAGTGATTGAATGCCATCGCGGCTGCCGATCCATGGGGGGCGACCGCTCGATGCAAGGTGCTGGAGGATCCGTGGACCTGTCCCTGTCGACTCGGACCGTCGACGACCGCACGGTCGTCGAGGTCGGTGGCGAGATTGATGTATACACCGCGCCCAAGCTGCGCGAGCAGCTGGTCGAGCTTGTCAACGACGGCAACTACCACCTGGTCGTCGACATGGAGGGCGTCGACTTTCTCGACTCCACCGGACTCGGCGTGCTCGTCGGCGGGCTCAAGCGAGTGCGGGCCCACGAGGGCTCGCTGCGCCTGGTCTGCAACCAGGAGCGCATTCTGAAGATCTTCCGCATCACCGGCCTGACCAAGGTGTTCCCGATTCACACCTCGGTCGAGGACGCTGTCGCGGCGACCGACTGACAAGATCGCCGAAGGAAGACACAGAAGGGGGTTCCGGGCGGCGCTCGCCCGGCCCTCCCCATACGCACGCCCATACGCCCGAGGGGGATGGCATGGCCACCGTCGAACTCCGCTTCAGCGCGCTGCCCGAGCACGTCAGGACCGCTCGTCTTGTCGCGGCGGCCGTGGCGCGCCGGGCGGGGGTGGATGAGGCCGTGCTCGACGAGGTGCGGCTCGCGGTCGGCGAGGCCTGCACACGTGCGGTCGGGCTCCACCTGAGCAATGGGGTGGAGGCGCCGGTGCGGGTGATCCTGACCGAGGAGGAGAAGAAGTTCTCCATCGAGGTCGGTGACGAATCCCCGACCTCGGCCGCCCTGGCGCCCGGCTCCCATCCGGAGGCGGACGACGAGGCCGAGGGTGAGGACGAGATGGGTCTCGCCGTCATCAGCGGGCTCGTCGACGATGTCGAGGTGACGACCAGCGAGACCGGTGGAGTGATCCGGATGAGCTGGCCGACCTCGCCTCAGCCTCTGGTGTCCTAGCCCAAGCCAAGGCCTTTGGCGGCCTGGCCCACCGGTTCGGGTTCCGCCCGTACCGGGTCGAGTCGTGCCCCAGCGGGTCGAGTCGTGCCCTCCCCAAGTCGAGCCCTGCCCTCGCCAGGTTGAGCTCTGCCCCCGGCGGGCCGGGCCGCTTGCCTCGCTCCGGGGTCCGGCGTGGGCCTGAATTTGCCCCTGGCCGCCGAATCGGGCCCCTCGAGGGGCATCTGCCCGTCATCCCTCGCCCGATCTTCCGGACCATCGGACCGGCCGTTTCAAGATCGCCGGTCCGGCTGCCAGCGTGCCCGCGCCCGCTCGGTGGCATCGTCCCGGCGCACCCCGGGCGCACCCCACGGCGCATCTCTCGGCGCGCGCATTTTCGATCTCGGGCGTACGCTCTGAACAGCGCTTTTATCAGTGCGGCGCAACCGCCGCAAGATCGCCATTGAGATCACCTATATAGATCATTTATGGAGATCATTTTACATCCGTCACCGAATTGTCGACCTTCCTTCTTCCGAAGGAATTCGTACCGCCAAACCTATTGATCTTCGCTGGTGCGGGGGAATTCCCATTCCGGCGCCCTGTTTTGATCGTGTGACGCTCCCTACAATCCGTCCACATCTCGAGCTCAGGACGCCTGAGCGCGGCGGCTCTTCTGCGGTCGCAGAACTGCTGCGCGCCCATGTGCCAAACGTCAAGGAGGACGAATGGCGGGGCCTCTCACCCCTCATCAGCTGGACCTCACCCCAACCCTGGCCGCCGCAGAGCTGACCGACGACAACCGTGTGATCGTGCTGGTGATCGCCGCCGTCGCGATCGCGGCGCTCGCGGTCGCGGTGGTGCTGGTACGACAAGTCCTCGCGGCCGGCGAGGGCACGGACAGTATGAAGAAGATCGCCGAAGCCGTTCAGGAAGGCGCCAATGCCTATCTGGCCCGGCAGCTGCGCACCCTCGGTGGATTCGCCGTGGTGGTGTTCTTCCTGCTCATGCTGTTGCCGGCGGACGACTGGCCGCAGCGCATCGGGCGTTCGGTGTTCTTTCTGATCGGTGCGGCATTCTCGGCGGCGACCGGCTATATCGGGATGTGGCTCGCGGTGCGCAGCAATGTGCGCGTCGCGGCCGCCGCCCGTGAGGCCACCCCCGAGCCCCCCACCACACCCGTCAATGGCGATTCGGCCGCTTCCTCGCCCGGTAAGCCGAGCGTGGATCTCACGGCCGTCTCGCACAAGGCAATGAAGATCGCATTCCGTACCGGCGGTGTGGTGGGCATGTTCACCGTGGGCCTCGGGCTGCTGGGCGCCTCCTGCGTGGTGCTGGTCTACGCGGCCGACGCGCCCAAGGTGCTGGAGGGCTTCGGGCTCGGCGCCGCGCTGATCGCGATGTTCATGAGGGTCGGCGGTGGCATCTTCACCAAGGCCGCCGACGTCGGCGCCGACCTCGTCGGCAAGGTCGAGAAGGGCATTCCCGAGGACGACCCGCGCAACGCCGCGACCATCGCGGACAACGTTGGCGACAACGTCGGGGACTGCGCCGGTATGGCCGCCGACCTCTTCGAGTCGTACGCCGTCACCCTGGTGGCCGCGCTGATCCTCGGCAAGACGGCCTTCGGCGACTCCGGGCTGGCCTTCCCGCTGCTGGTCCCGGCCATCGGCGTGGTCACCGCCATGATCGGGATCTTCGCCGTGGCCCCGCGCCGCTCCGACCGCAGCGGGATGAGCGCCATCAACCGGGGCTTCTTCATCTCCGCCCTGATCTCGATGGCGCTGGTGGCGATCGCGGTCTTCGCCTATCTGCCGTCCAGCTACGCGGACCTCGACGGCGTCACCAACCGCGAGATCCTCGGCCACAGCGGTGACCCGCGGGTGCTCGCGCTCGTCGCGGTCGCCGTCGGCATCGTGCTGGCCGCGCTCATCCAGCAGCTCACGGGCTACTTCACCGAGACCACCCGGCGTCCGGTGCGGGACGTCGGCAAGACCTCGCTGACCGGCCCGGCCACCGTGGTGCTCTCCGGTATCTCGCTCGGTCTGGAGTCCGCCGTCTACTCGGCGGTGCTGATCGGGCTGAGTGTCTACGGCGCTTTCCTGCTCGGCGGCAGTTCGATCATGCTGGCGCTGTTCGCCGTGGCGCTCGCCGGTACCGGTCTGCTCACCACGGTCGGTGTGATCGTCGCCATGGACACCTTCGGCCCGGTCTCCGACAACGCCCAGGGCATCGCCGAGATGTCCGGCGATGTCGAAGGCGCGGGTGCGCAGGTGCTCACCGACCTGGACGCGGTCGGCAACACCACCAAGGCGATCACCAAGGGCATCGCCATCGCGACGGCGGTGCTCGCCGCGGCCGCGCTCTTCGGCTCGTACCGCGACGCCATCGCCGAGGCGGTGAGGGATGTGCACACCTCCGTGGCCGGGGAGATGAATCTGAACCTGGACATCTCGCAGCCCAACAACCTCGTGGGCCTCGTCCTCGGCGCCGCCGTCGTCTTCCTCTTCTCCGGGCTGGCGATCAACGCGGTGTCGCGGTCGGCCGGTGCGGTGGTCTTCGAGGTGCGGCGGCAGTTCCGCGAGAAGCCCGGGATCATGAACTACACCGAGAAGCCGGAGTACGGCCGGGTCGTCGACATCTGCACCAAGGACGCGCTGCGCGAGCTGGCCACACCGGGTCTGCTCGCCGTCATGGCGCCGATCGCCGTCGGCTTCACCTTCGGGGTCGGCGCGCTCGGCTCGTTCCTGGCGGGCGCGATCGGTACCGGCACGCTGATGGCCGTCTTCCTCGCCAACTCCGGCGGCGCCTGGGACAACGCCAAGAAGCTGGTCGAGGACGGTCACCACGGCGGCAAGGGGAGCGAGGCCCATGCCGCGACGGTGATCGGCGACACGGTCGGGGATCCCTTCAAGGACACCGCCGGGCCCGCGATCAACCCGCTGCTGAAGGTGATGAACCTGGTGGCGCTGCTGATCGCCCCCGCGGTCGTCAAGTTCTCCTATGGGGACAACGCCAGCCCGGGGCTGCGCGCGGCCGTCGCGGTGATCGCCGTCGTGATCATCGTGACCGCCGTCTACATCTCCAAGCGGCGCGGAATCGCCGTAGGTGACGAAGACAACTCCGAGCGCGTGGCGAAGTCAGCCGACGCGGCGGTGGTGTCCTAGCCCCGGAAGGGGCTGAGGGGGCCGGGAAAGCCCCCGCGACATGCGGGCGGGCGGTGTGCGACGGCACATCGTCCGCCCGTTCCCTGTCCGCCGTGTGCCGTCCGCTCGATGAGGCCATGTCCACAATGAGCGTGGTGCAAATACCCCTAAAGATATTCATACGGGACACTCTCCCGGTGGGCTTGGCCGGATGGACGTGTATGTTCCGGGGCCGAGAGCCATGGAAGGGACCAATCCGGTGAACAAGAAGCTTGTGGCTGCACTGTCCGGCGGTGCGGCACTCGTAGTGGCGCTGACCGGCTGCGGGGGCGGCGGCGACGACGACAAGAAGGTCAACGACTGGGCCAAGTCGGTCTGTGACGAGGTGCAGCCTCAGCTGAAGAAGATCCAGGGCGCCAACACCGCGATCCAGGGTGCCGCCGACGAGCAGGACTCCAAGAAGCTGCAGCAGACCGACTCCAAGGCGTTCCAGGAGATCTCCGAGTCCTACGGGGCGCTGGCCAAGGCCGTGAACAAGGCGGGCCCGCCGCCCGTGGACAGCGGCGACAAGACCCAGAAGCAGGCGGTCAAGGAGCTCAACGCCACCTCGGGGTCGTACACGAAGCTGAAGTCGGCCATCGACAAGCTGGACACCTCGGACAAGTCCAAGTTCGCCCAGGGGCTCGCGGGCGTCGCCGATGAGCTCGACAAGCTCAGCAAGTCGGGTGACCAGGCCCTGCAGAAGCTCCAGGAGGGCAAGGTCGGCTCGGCGATGGCCAAGCAGCCCGGCTGCCAGAAGCCGAAGACGGCCGGCGGCGCCACGCAGTCCTAGCCGGCCCTCGTCGGCTCTCGCAGCCCTCGTAGTCCTGCCGGGCGGTCCCCGTGGTCCCCTTACGGGGACCGCTCGGGAGATCTGCCGCCAGGGGGCCAACGCCGCCCTCCGGAGCGCCCTTTGTCGGCCCGTCACCCCGGCCGGCGCGGGCGATGTCGTCCCGATGCCGATTGCCGTCGCCCGCTGTCGGTGGTTGCCGTGACAATGGGGGCGTGAGTACGCACCAGCCCTCGTTCCGCCTTCCCACCGCCGACCCCGAGCGCACCGCCCGCCTGCGCGAGGCGCTGTCGGCCGCCTCCTTCACCGCCGACGGTCTGCTGGACCTCTTCGGCCCGTCCGCCTACACGGCCCTGGCGCGCGGGGAGACCGTCCCGGCGCTGCGCGCCACCCGGGGCGGTAGCGGCCCGCTGGAGACCCTGGTGCGGCTCTTCCTGCTGCAGCGCCCCGTGGCGTACGGGCGGGCGGCCGCGGCCCTCCCCGCCGAGGACTGCCTTGCCGACGGCTGGCTGGTGCGTGACGGCGACGAGGTGCGCGCGAGCGTGGACGTGCGGCCTTACGGCGGGCCCGAGGGCCAGGACTGGTGGATCGTCTCCGACCTGGGCTGCGCGGTCGGCGGCGCGGCAGGGATCGGCGGCCCGGGCGGCGCGCGCGGGCGTGCGGACCGCTCCCGGCTCGTCCTCGGGGTCGGCGGCGCGTCCACCACGCTCGCCGGTCTCACCGTCCCCGCGCCCGTGGACCGGGTCCTCGACCTCGGCACCGGTTCCGGCATCCAGGCGCTGCACGCGGGCCGCCACGCCTCCCGCGTGACCGCCACGGACCGCAATCCGCGCGCTCTGGCCATCGCCCGGCTGACCCTCGCCCTGTCCGGGGCGCCGGAGCCGGATCTGCGGGAAGGGTCGCTGTTCGAGCCCGTCCGGGACGAGACGTACGACCTGATCGTCTCCAACCCGCCCTTTGTGATCTCCCCGCGCTCCCCGGAGGGCAGCGAGCTGGTCTACCGGGAGGGCGGGATGTCCGGGGACGATCTGTGCCGCACCCTCGTCCAGCGGTCCGCCGGGCACCTCGCCGACGGCGGCTGGTGTCAGCTGCTGGCGAACTGGCAGCACGTCGAGGGGGAGGACTGGCGCGAGCGGCTGGCCTCCTGGGTCCCGCCCGGCTGTGACGCGTGGATCGTGCAGCGCGAGGTGCAGGACGTCACGCAGTACGCCGAGCTGTGGCTGCGCGACGCCGGTGAGCACCTGGCCGGTCCCGAGGCGTACGCGGCGCGCTACGACGCGTGGCTGGACGAGTTCGAGGCGCGCAAGACCACGGCCGTCGGCTTCGGCTGGATCACCCTGCGCAAGTCCGGTGCCGACCGGCCCTCGGTGACTGTGGAGGAGTGGCCCCATCCGGTCGAGCAGCCGCTGGGGGCCGAGGTCATGGCCCACTTCGACCGGCAGGACTTCCTGCGCACGCATGACGACGCGGCGCTGCTGACAGCGCACTTCCGGCTGGCCGACGAGGTCGTCCAGGAGCAGGTGGGCCCGCCCGGGGCCGAGGATCCCGAGCATGTGGTGCTCAGGCAGCACCGGGGGATGCGGCGCGCGACGAAGGTGGACACGGTCGGGGCGGGCTTCGCGGGTGTGTGCGACGGCACACTCAGCGCGGGCCGGATCCTGGACGCCATCGCCCAGCTCCTCGGGGAGGACCCGGTCGTGCTGCGCGACCGCACCCCGGAGTCCATCCGACTCCTGGTCGAGCAGGGCTTTCTACAAGCGGTGGGCGACGACGGCATAGGGACGGCATAGGGATGCCAACGGCACAGGGATGTCATGACGGCACAGGGGCGCCACGACAAGAAGTGCGCCGCGCGTGTGCTGGGGGCGTGCGCCGGTGGTACAGCGCTTTGCCCCGCGCCCCCGTATGGCAGGAAGCTGTCGCGGGGGCGCCGAAGGGGCCGCCCCGGGGCCGGGTGCGCACGGGGCCCGACGAGGTGACGCGCGCCGTTCACCCGGGGTTCGCGCTCACGCCTCCCACGCGTGCCACGCTCCCGCAATGGAGAGCGGACCTGCGATCTTCGCCGGAACGGCATTCGTGTTGTTCGGCGCCGCGCTGCTGCTGTGGACGGCGGCGCGCCTGAGGCTGCGTGCGCCCGTCGCGCACGGTGTGAGTCCTGTCGCTTCCGCGGCGCTCTCCCTTTTCTTCGGCGTCGCCGCGCTCGGCGGCGGAATCTGGTGCCTGGGTTACGCCTGACAGGGCCTTCCACGCTGCCTCGTGCCGGTCCGGGCGGCAGACAGGACGGTTGTCGGGTTACCGTTCGAGTGGCGTTGCGGGCTTTTTCCGTTTGACACGGGGGCGGGATGTACCGTCACACTCCGCAGCGTCACCGTAGAGGGAGGCCGTGAGCGTTACCCGCACGGCACTGCCCGTTCACCGAGAGTCGACCGGAGAGAAGAGCCAAGTTGTCCCCGACCACCAGCGAGACCGCACAGGGCGGCCGCCGACTCGTCATCGTGGAGTCGCCTGCCAAGGCGAAGACGATCAAGGGCTACCTCGGCCCGGGATACGTGGTCGAGGCCAGCGTCGGGCACATCCGGGACCTGCCGAACGGTGCGGCCGAGGTCCCCGACAAGTACACCGGCGAGGTCCGGCGCCTCGGCGTGGACGTCGAGCACGACTTCCAGCCCGTCTATGTGGTCAACGCTGATAAGAAGAGCCAGGTCAAGAAGCTCAAGGAGCTGCTCGCCGACTCCGACGAGCTCTTCCTGGCCACCGATGAGGACCGCGAGGGCGAGGCCATCGCCTGGCACCTCCAGGAGGTCCTCAAGCCCAAGGTCCCGGTGCGCCGGATGGTCTTCCACGAGATCACCAAGGACGCCATCCGGGCCGCCGTGGCCAACCCGCGCGAGCTGAACCAGCGCCTGGTCGACGCCCAGGAGACCCGCCGCATCCTCGACCGCCTCTACGGCTACGAGGTCTCGCCGGTCCTGTGGAAGAAGGTCATGCGCGGCCTGTCCGCGGGCCGGGTCCAGTCGGTCGCCACCCGTCTCGTCGTCGAGCGCGAGCGCGATCGCATCGCCTTCCGCTCCGCCGAGTACTGGGACCTCACCGGCACCTTCGCCACCGGCCGGGACGGTGACGTCAGCGACCCCGGCACCTTCGGTGCCCGCCTTACGGCCGTCGACGGCCTCCGGGTCGCCCAGGGGCGCGATTTCACCTCGCTAGGGCAGCTCAAGGACGGGCTCAACGTCCTGCACCTGGACGAGGCGGGCGCCCGCTCGCTGGCCACGGCCCTCGTCGGCACCGCCTTCACGGTGCGCTCGGTCGAGTCCAAGCCGTACCGCCGCTCGCCGTACGCGCCGTTCCGCACCACGACCCTGCAGCAGGAGGCCAGCCGCAAGCTGGGCTTCGGCGCCAAGGCCACCATGCAGGTCGCGCAGAAGCTGTACGAAAACGGCCATATCACCTATATGCGTACGGACTCCACCGTCCTGTCGGACACGGCGGTGACGGCGGCCCGGGCGCAGGTCACCCAGCTGTACGGGGCCGACTACCTGCCCGACAAGCCGCGCACCTACGCGGGCAAGGTCAAGAACGCCCAGGAGGCGCACGAGGCCATCCGCCCCTCGGGAGACCGTTTCCGCACCCCGGCGGAGACCGGCCTCACCGGTGACCAGTTCCGGCTCTATGAGCTGATCTGGAAGCGGACCGTCGCCTCCCAGATGAAGGACGCGGTCGGCAACTCGGTCACCGTCAAGATCGGCGGGCGGGCGAGCGACGGCCGGGACGCCGAGTTCTCCGCCTCCGGTAAGACGATCACCTTCCACGGCTTCATGAAGGCCTATGTGGAGGGCGCCGACGACCCGAACGCCGAGCTCGACGACCGCGAGCGCCGGCTGCCGCAGGTCACCGAGGGCGACCGGCTCACCGCCGAGGAGATCACCGCCGACGGCCACGCGACCAAGCCCCCGGCCCGCTACACCGAGGCGTCGCTGGTCAAGGAGCTGGAAGAGCGCGAGATCGGCCGTCCGTCGACCTACGCCACGATCCTGGGCACCATCCTCGACCGCGGCTACGTCTTCAAGAAGGGCACCGCGCTCGTGCCCTCCTTCCTGAGCTTCGCCGTGGTCAACCTGCTGGAGAAGCACTTCGGCCGGCTGGTCGACTACGACTTCACCGCCAAGATGGAGGACGACCTCGACCGCATCGCGCGCGGCGAGGCCGAGGCCGTGCCGTGGCTGAAGCGCTTCTACTTCGGCGAGGGCGCCCAGGCCGGCGCCGCCGAGGCCGGGAACGGCGACGGCGACCACCTCGGCGGCCTCAAGGAGCTGGTCACCGACCTGGGCGCGATCGACGCCCGGGAGATCTCGTCCTTCCCCGTGGGCGACGGCATCGTGCTGCGCGTCGGCCGCTACGGGCCGTACGTCGAGCGCCCGACGGAGGTCGAGGGCGGCACTGGCCGCCGCGCCGACGTCCCCGACGACCTGCCGCCGGACGAGCTGACCGTGGAGCTCGCGGACGAGCTGCTCGCCAAGCCGAGCGGTGAGTTCGAGCTGGGTCCCGACCCCGAGACCGGTCGCATGATCGTCGCCAAGGACGGCCGCTACGGCCCGTACGTCACCGAGGTGCTCCCCGAGGACACCCCCAAGAGCGGTAAGAACGCCATCAAGCCGCGCACGGCCTCCCTGCTGAAGTCGATGTCCCTGGACACGGTGACCCTGGAGGACGCGCTCAAGCTGATGTCGCTGCCGCGCGTGGTCGGCGCCGACCCCGAGGGCGTGGAGATCACCGCGCAGAACGGCCGCTACGGCCCGTACCTGAAGAAGGGCACGGACTCGCGGTCGCTCGAGACCGAGGAGCAGCTCTTCACCATCACGCTCGAGCAGGCGCTGGCGATCTACGCCCAGCCCAAGCAGCGTGGCCGGGCCGCGGCCAAGCCGCCGCTGAAGGAGCTGGGCACCGACCCGGTCAGCGAGCGGCCCGTGGTGGTCAAGGACGGCCGCTTCGGTCCGTACGTCACGGACGGTGAGACCAACGCGACGCTGCGCCGCGACGACGACGTGGAGACCATCACGCCCGAGCGCGGCTTCGAGCTGCTCGCCGAGAAGCGCTCCAAGGGCCCGGCCAAGAAGACCGCCAAGAAGACGGCGGCGAAGAAGACCGCGGCCAAGAAGACGACGGCGAAGAAGACGGCCGCCAAGAAGACCGCGGCGAAGAAGACGGCCGCCAAGAAGACGACCGCGAAGACCGCCGCCAAGAAGACGGCGGCCGAGAGGTCGTCGGCCAACGCCGAGTAGCCGGCCGACGGCGGGCGGGAAAGCGGAGGAAGGCGGAGCAATCCGCACGCCATCCACGGCTCACCGCCCGTTTGTTCGGCCGGGGGGCCGTGGATTCTTGTGATCCGGATAGGCTGGCGGGATGACGCGAGAGCAGCCAACGGACGTGACCGCCACTTCCGGTGCCCTTGCCGCGGACTCCCGCGAGCGGGCCGTACGAGCCCTGCTGCGCTATCAGCCGATGCGACGGCTGTGGAGCGCTCAACTCGTCGGCGGTGCCGGGGACGTGCTCGCCGTACTGGTGCTGGTGCTGCTGACGCTCCAGGCATCGGTGGCGGCTGACTCCTTCGGCGGCGGGTATCGCGGCGCGGCCTTCGCGGTGGCGGTGGTGCTCGGCGTACGGCTCTTCGCGACCGTGCTGTTCGGCGCGGTGCTCCTCGGGCCGCTCGCCGCGCTGATCGGCCCCTCCGGTCCGCTGGACCGCCGCTGGACCATGGTCGGCGCGGACGGTCTGCGGCTGGTGCTGCTCCTCATCGCACCGCTGTGGATCGACTGGGCCCCGGCCGACGCCGTCGCCTGGCTGCTCATCACCACCTTCGTCGTCGGTGTCGTGGAGCGCTTCTGGACCGTGGCCAAGGACGGCGCGGCCCCCTCGCTGCTCCCGGCACCGCCCGCCGAGGGCGCCGCCGTGCGGCCGCTGCCCGACCACCTGGACGCGCTGCGCCGGCTCTCGCTCCGTACGAACTTCCTGACGCTGCCGATCGCGGCCGCCGTGCTGCTCGTCGTCACGCTCATCGGCAGGCTGCTGGGCACCGGCGTGGAGTGGTTCCACACCCACCAGGCCGCCCTCGGCTCGTACGTCGGCGCCGGGCTCTTCGCCGCGTCGATCTCGATCCTCACCTTCGTCGAACTGCCCGGCGCGCAGACCAGCCGCACCCGCTCCCCCCTGGAGGGCCTGCGCCGCCCCCGCGCCGCCTCCGGGAGCGGTGCCGACAAGGGCCGCACTGGAGCCGTTCCGCTGCTGGTGCTCGCCTGCGCCGGAGTGGCGGGCGCGATCGCCGCGGCCGTGGGCGTCGCCCCGCTGCAGGCCATGGACCTCGGCGGTGGGCCGGTCGGCTTCGCCCTGCTCGTCCTCGTCCTGACCGGCGGTCCGGCGATGGGCATCCGCTGGGCCCCCAAGGTCCTCCCGGGCCTGTCGCGGCGCCGGCTGCTGGCGCTGTCGGTCGCGCTGACCGGGCTCGCGCTGCTCACGGTGGGCCTGGTACAGGACGCCACCACCGTCGTGCTGATCGCCCTGATCGCGGGAGTGTCGGCGGGTGTCGCCGCCCACACCGGCCACTCCCTGCTGGACCAGGAGTCCGAGGAGACCCGCCGGCCTCGGATGACCGAGCACGTGCAGGCCGTCGTCCGCGTCGGCGTCGGGCTCGGCGCGGTCGCCGCGCCGCTGCTCGCCGCCGTCATCGGACCGCACCGGCTCGGCAGCGGTGACTTCGTCTTCGCCCACGGCGGCGCGGCCTTCACCCTGATGCTGGTGGGCGCGCTGCTGCTGCCCGTCGCCGCGCTGGTCCTCGGCCGGACCGACGACCGGCAGGGCGTGCCGCTGCGGCGCGATCTGCGCGAGGCGCTGCTCGGCAGGGGCGGCGCGGACGAGGGACCGGCCGCCACCGGCTTCTTCATCGCCGTCGAGGGCGGCGACGGCTCGGGCAAGTCCACGCAGGTGGAGGCGCTGGCCGAGTGGATCAGAGCCAAGGGGCACGAGGTCGTGGTGACCCGTGAGCCGGGCGCGACCGCGATCGGCAAGCGGCTGCGCTCGATCCTGCTCGACGTCTCGTCCGCCGGGATCTCGCACCGCGCCGAGGCGCTGCTGTACGCGGCGGACCGCGCCGAGCACGTCGACACCGTCGTCCGCCCCGCTCTGGAGCGCGGCGCGGTCGTCATCTCCGACCGCTACATCGACTCGTCCGTCGCCTACCAGGGCGCGGGGCGCGACCTCGCCGCGACCGAGATCGCCCGCATCTCGCGCTGGGCGACGAACGGCCTGGTGCCGCATCTGACGGTGCTGCTGGACGTCTCGCCGGAGACCGCGCGCGAACGCTTCACCGAGGCCCCGGACCGGCTGGAGTCCGAGCCCGCCGAGTTCCACCAGCGCGTACGGGCCGGATTCCTGGCCCTCGCCGCCGCCGACCCGGCCCGCTACATCGTCGTCGACGCCGGGCAGCTGCCGGAGGCGGTCACCTCCGTGGTGCGCCACCGCCTGGACCAGATGCTGCCGCTGTCCGAGGCGGAGGTGAAGGCCCAGGAGGAGGCCCGTAAGGCCGCCGAGGAGGAGGCCCGTCGCCGGGCCGAGGAAGAGGCCGCCCGCAAGGCCGAGGAGGAGCGGCTGGAGCGCGAGCGCCAGGAGGCGCTCGCCAAGGCCCGTGCCGAGGAGGAGGAGCGCAAGCGGCGCGAGCTGGAGGAGGCCCGCCAGCGCGAGGCCGAGCGGCAGGCGGAGGCGGCCCGTCAGCGGGCCGAGGACGCGCGCCGCAGGGCCGAGGAGGACCGCAAGCGCATCGAGGCCGAGGACCGCGCCCGCGCCGCCGAGGAGGAGCGGCGCCGCCTCCAGGCGGAGGCGGACGCGCTGCACAGGGCCGAGGCCGAGGCACGCCGCCAGGAGGAGCAGCGCAAGGCCGAGGAGGCGCTGCTGCGGGCGGAGCAGGCACGGCTGGCGGCGGACGCGGCGTCCTCCGGGGCGGACGCGCCGACCGTGGAGACCGAGGCCCCGGCCCCGCCGCCCGAGGACGAGGACGGCCCCCGGGGCACCGGCGGCGCCCGGGGCGCGGCGGGCTCCGGCGCGGACGACCCGCACCCGCACCCGCACCCGGATACGACGGAGACGGTCCAGACGCCGAGGTTCGACCCACGGGCGGGGCACGGCGGCGAGTCCGGCCGTCCCGGCACCGGGTCGGCGGCGGCCGATGAGACCACGGTGCTGCCCCCTGTGCCTCCCGCGCCGCCCGTGCCGCCCCAGAACGGCCCGGACGCCGACGAGACCGCTGTGCTGCCGCCCGTACGGCCCCAGGACGGCCCGGAGCGCCGGGGCGGCCCGGACGCCGAGGAGACGACGGTCCTGCCCCAGCCGCCCGCCGAGCCGCCCACGAACGCGGCCGACGAGACGGCCGTCCTGCCGCCCGTAAGGGACGAGCGCTCCGCCGATCCGGCGGACCGGGTCCCGCCGTGGCTGTTCCGCCCGAACGAGGGCCAGGGCCAGGGGCAGGAGCACGGCCAGGGGAACGAGCGCACGCGCGAGATGCCGCAGTACGGGCAGGACCAGGGCCATGCGCAGGGCCAGGCGCAGGGCGAGGCGGAACCGCCGCGCCGGCGCCGCCGCCCCGAGTGGGCCGAGGAGACCCCCCTGGACGACCTCCCGTCCCTGGCCGACGAACTGCTCGGCCCCCGCGACGACGAGGACGGCCGCCGTCGCTGACGGTATGGCCGGGCGCCGCCGCCGATGGCCGCGCCCGGCTGTCGGCGGGGCGGCGGCGTCTGGGCGCCGGCGGCGGGGACCGCCGGACGCCCGTCGGCCGGGCGGCGTCAGCGGTGGGTGGCGCGTCCGGGTGTCGGTGGGGTGGACCACAATGGGGTGCCGTAGGGACGAGCGGCGGAGGCAGCCATGGCGGTGTGGGACGACCTGGTCGGGCAGGACCGAGTGGCGGCCCAGCTGTCGGCTGCCGCGCGGGACGCGGACGCCCTGGTCACGGCGGTCAGTGAGGCGGGCGGCGGCCCCGTCGGGGAGCCCGTGGCGTCGTCCAAGATGACCCATGCCTGGCTGTTCACCGGCCCGCCCGGCTCGGGCCGGGCCACCGTCGCCCGCGCCTTCGCCGCCGCGCTGCAGTGCGTCAGCCCGGACCGGGCGCTCGGCGGCATCCCCGGCTGCGGCTTCTGCGACGGCTGTCACACCGCCCTGGTCGGCACCCACGCCGATGTGGAGGTGGTCCGTACGGACATGCTCACCATCGGCGTCAAGGAGACCCGTGAGCTCGTCCGCCGGGCCCAGCTCTCGCCCGCCGGAGGCCGGTGGCAGGTGATCGTCATGGAGGACGCCGACCGCCTTACCGAGGGCGCGGGCAATGTGCTTCTCAAGGCCGTCGAGGAGCCCGCGCCGCGCACCGTATGGCTGCTGTGCGCGCCCTCGCTGGAGGATGTGCTGCCCACGATCCGCTCCCGCTGCCGCCTCCTCACCCTCCGTACGCCCCCGGTGGACGCCGTGGCGGACATCCTCGTCCGGCGCGACGGTATCGACCCCGAGCTCGCCGCCTCCGCCGCCCGCGCCACCCAGGGGCATATCGGCCGCGCCCGCCGACTGGCGACCGATGAGCGGGCCCGCGCCCGCCGTGCCGCCGTCCTGAAGCTCCCGCTGCGCGTCGACGACGTGGGCGGCTGCCTCAAGGCGGCCCAGGAGCTGGTCGACGCGGCGGCCGAGGACGCCAAGCAGGTGGCGGAGGAGGTCGACGCCAAGGAGACCGAGGAGCTGCGCGCCGCCCTGGGCGCCGCCGCCGGTACGGGCGGGCGGCTGCCGCGCGGTACGGCGGGGGCCATGAAGGACCTCCAGGACCGCCAGAAGCGCCGAGCCACCCGCACCCAGCGGGACAGCCTCGACCTCGCGCTCACCGATCTGACCGCCTTCTACCGGGATGTGCTGGCCCTCCAGCTCGGCTCCCAGGTGGCGCTCGCCAACACCGACGTACGGGACGCGCTGGAGCGGCTCGCGTCGGGTTCGAAGCCCGAGCGGACGCTGCGCCGGATAGAGGCGATCACGGCCTGTCGTCAGGCGCTGGACAGCAATGTGGCGCCACTGCTGGCGGTCGAGGCGATGACCATGGCGCTGCGGGCGGGCTGAGTCACCCGTACGGGTTCGTCGCTGGACGCATGAAGCGTGTCCGGATGGATACTCTCCGTAACGGGGCGAACCGGTCCTATCCCATAGGAACCAGTACAGGGTGATCCATGTGATCCGGCCGGCGCGATCCCGCGACTCGACCGCGAACCGAGGGATCAGTCCATGCACACCCGACACAGCAGCCGCCCGCTCCGGACGCTCGGCGCCGCCCTTACGGCCGCCGCCCTGCTGTCCTCCGGCTGCTCGGCCGACGCCTCAGCGCCGCGCGCCGCGTCGCTGTCGAAGAAGGCCGTCCCCGCCGCCCTCAAGCCGTACTACGAGCAGACGCTGAGCTGGCGCCCCTGCGGCGGCGCGGACTTCGAATGCGCCACGCTCAAGGCCCCGCTCGACTACGCGAGACCCGGCACCGGCCGGGACCTGAGGCTCGCGGTCTCCCGTAAGAAGGCCACCGGCACCGGCCGCCGCCTCGGCTCGCTGCTGGTGAACCCCGGCGGCCCCGGCGGCTCCGCGGTCGGCTATCTGCAGAGCTTCGCGGCCGTGGGCTATCCGGCCCGGGTGCGCGCCCGCTACGACATGGTGGCGATGGACCCGCGCGGCGTGGCCGAGAGCGAGCCCGTCACCTGTCTGAGCGACAAGCAGATGGACACCTTCACCCAGACCGACCAGACGCCCGACGGCCGCGGCGAGACCGACCGCCTCGTCGCGGCCTACAAGAAGTTCGCCCACGGCTGCGCGACCCGCTCCGGCCGGATCCTCGGCCATGTCTCGACGGTCGAGGCGGCCCGCGACATGGATGTGCTGCGCGCCGCGCTCGGCGACCGGAAGCTGCATTACGTCGGCGCCTCCTACGGCACCTTCCTCGGCGCGACCTACGCCGACCTCTACCCCCACCGCGTCGGCCGTCTCGTCCTCGACGGCGCGCTCGACCCGACGCTGTCCTCCCGGCGCATCAACCGCGACCAGACCGCCGGTTTCGAAACCGCCTTCACCGCCTTCGCCAAGGACTGCGTGCGCCGCACCGGCTGCCCCCTCGGCACCGGTTCCGTGGCCACCGCCCGCGACCGGCTCGGCGCCTTCTTCACCCGCCTCGACTCCCACCCGGCCCGCACCGGCGAGTCCCGCGCCCTGGGCGAGCCCCTCGCGACGATCGGCGTGATCTCCGCCATGTACGACGAGACGGCCTGGCCCCAGCTGCGCACCGCCCTCCGCTCCGCGATGGGCGGCCACGGCGGCGGTCTGCTCAACCTGGCCGACCTCTACTACGAGCGCGACACCGACGGCTCGTACGCCAACCTCATGTACGCCAACCCCGCCGTCAACTGCCTCGACCTCCCACCGGCCTTCCGCACCCCCGCCGAGGTCAGGAGGTCCATCCCCGACTTCCGACAGGCATCCCCCGTCTTCGGCAAGGCCCTCGCCTGGGCGGCCCTGAACTGCGCCTACTGGCCCGTCCGCCCGACCGGCACAGCCCACGCCCTGCACGCCAGGGGCGCCGCCCCCATCGTCGTCGTCGGCACCACCCGCGACCCCGCCACCCCCTACCCCTGGGCCCGCGCCCTCGCCACCCAGCTCTCCTCCGCCACCCTCCTCACCTACGACGGCGACGGCCATACGGCCTACGGCCGCGGCAGCGGCTGCATCGACAACGCGATCAACACCTACCTCCTCACCGGCCGCCCACCGGCCCCCCATACCCGCTGCCACTGACCAGCCCCGCCCCAGCCCAGGCCCCACCCGGCCCCGTACGGAGCACCCCTCGAAACTGTGTAGACTTGGCGGCGCTGCTGCTGCCAATCTGGCTCCGCGGCATGCCGCCTTAGCTCAGTTGGCCAGAGCGACGCACTCGTAATGCGTAGGTCAAGGGTTCGATTCCCTTAGGCGGCTCCACCCTTGACCAGGGAAAACGGTTCGAACGGAGGCCTCCGCGAAGATCGCGGGGGCCTTCTGCGTGAGCGAATGGGAACGCCCTGGGAACATGCCGTCAGGAAGCGCCCTCGGTGGGAACATCCGGGGCTTCCTCGGTGCTCTCGCCGTCCTGTCCGTCCCGCGTCGTGGGCTCCTTCTCGGGCTGCGGGATCACGCGCTTGCGGGAGCGGGGGACGACCGAGACGGTCGCCTCAGCGGCCTCCCGCTCGACCTCTGCCAGGACGGTCGTGTAGATGTCCGAGGTGACGCGGATCGAGGAGTGCCCTAGCCTGCGCTGGACGGCGACCATGGCCACGCCCGCTCGAAGGGCGAGTGTCGCCGAACCGTGCCGGAGGTCGTGCAGACGGACCGGGGGCAGGTCGGCCTTCTTGTAGAGGCGTTCGAAGCGGTCGGAGAAGTACTGCGGGTGGTACTCCGTGCCGTCCTCAAGGGTGAAGACCCGGCCGGTGTCGGTCCACTCGCCGGTGGCTTCCGTCCACTCGCTCTTCTCGGCCTGCTGGCGGTCGCGCCACCACCGCAGAAGGGCGCTCGTGTCCTCGTCCAAGGCGATGTCGCGAATGTTGTCGGACTTGGGGGTGTCCTCGTGTGGCTCGTAAGCGACGGTGACGATCTCCTCGGTGATGTGGATGACGCCGACGTCGAGGTCGACTTCTGCCCAGGACAGGGCGCACGCTTCACCGCGGCGCAGGCCGAGAAAGGCGATGAGGACCCAGAGCGGGTAGAGCCGGTCGTAGACCACGGAGTCGAGAAACGTGCCGGTCTGCTCGGGCGTCCAGACCATGACCGGGGAGGGCTTCTTGCCGGTCTTGCGCCAGGCTTCGACGCGGGCGGGGGTCCACTCCAGGGCTTTGGCCTTGCGTACGCGAGGCGTCTGGACCAGGGCGGCCCAGTTGTCGGTGATCATCCGGCGCTTGCGAGCGTCTTCGAGGGCCGAGCTGAGCGCCATCTTGATGCGGTGCTGGGTCGCGGGACCGGTTTTGCGGCGCGGGCGCGCGAGGGCGGCCTTCAATTCGGCCTTGGCTTCGTTCCAGGTCTTCCTGAGTTGCGGGTCGCGAGGGGCGAGGGCGTCGCGCCAGGCTGCACGCGCCTTCTGCTCGACCTCGCGGGCCAATTGTGCGGCCTCTTGGTTCTTCTCCTTCACGAGGTTCTCGGCCTGGATGGCGGCGAACATCTCCTCTATGTGCCGGGCACGTAGTTCGCGGAGCTTGATGTGCCCGAGGTGCGGGGTGAAGTACAGGCGTAGGTAGTCCTCGTAGCCGTTCTTGGTGGTGGCCTTGAGGTCGTGCTGGTTGTCGAGCCAGCGGCGCAGGTACTCTCCGACGGTCTCGTCGGAGAGGACGTCGACTCCCGCCTGTGCGTCCCGGTAGACCTTGGCGGCTGCTGCGGCGGCTTGGTCCTGGGTCTTGAACCCACCCCTCTTAGGGTGGCGGCGCTTGCCGCCGGGGCCGGCGGGGATCTCGATGGAGTAGTACCAGGAGCCGTGGTCACGCCGCTTGAGCTTGGGGCACCGCTTCTCCAGGTAACCAATCTTTGGGGTGCCATCCTCGTTGAGGATCGGTTTGCCTGCCTTGTCGACGAGTGGGCCCTTGCACGCGCATCGCTTGTAGGTCTTGTCCTTGAACACGGTCTCCCCTGGGCGGCTGGCTGACTGCCAGCGATCGTGCGGATGGTGTGAATCTAGGCATGCGTGGGGTTGCCAGATCCTTCTCCATCTTGTTGGGGCTGTCGGACACTGTTGTAAAGTCCTCTCCAAGTTGGCGCGGGGGAGAAGGCGACAACTGGGATGACTTCTCACGAGACCGGCGGGCAGGCTCCTGCCGCTGCTGGAGCGATGGGGCTGGAGGAGCTGTTGGCTCTTCCGGCCACGGTGAACGTGACAACTGCCGCACGGGCACTGGGGATCGGCCGGGACAAGGCGTACGAGCTGATCCGGTCCGGTCGTTTCCCGGTCCGGACGTTGCCGTTGGGCGGCACGATTCGCGTGCCGACGGCAGAGCTGTGGAAGGTCCTAGGTGTAGAAGCGATCGAGGGCGCTAGGTGATCAATACGGGCCATGTGCGGATTTGAGATGTCCTGTTGTTTTGCAACAGTGTGACCTACCTTCGATAGACTTGGAACGCGAAGGGGGTCGGCTACCAGGGCAAGGAGTCCAGCGCATGCCTCGGCTGTACGGGTTTGACGACATGGCATACCGGCGGGTGCGCGAGAGTGAGGCAGCTGGATTGCGGCAGGCTGCCAGCCGCCGTCTTACGGAGCAGAGTTACCCAGCGATCACCGAGTGGATGAACGACGAGGGTTACCGCACGACCCGCGGGGGACTGTGGCGCCCGGCGGTCCTGGCTAACGTTCTCGATCATCCAGCGATCGCCGGGCTCACCGAGGATGAGAACGGCAACCTCGTGGACACAGGGGGGCCGCAAATTATCTCTCCGCAGGACTTCAAAGCCATCCGTGCCATGCGTCCCTCTAACAATCCTGACAACAGCCGGGTCGACCAGCGCGAGTACTTGATGCCCGGTCCGCTGTCCGTCTGTGGCCTGTGTGCTTGCTCCCTCAGCTCATCTCCATCAAACGCTGGAAGCCGCGGGTATCGCTGCGCTCCGAGCACGGCGCAGCACCCGGGCGGATGCGGCAAGGTTCGCATCAATGCTGACCTGTTCGAGACTTACGTCGCCGAGAACGTCGTCGCCGAACTGGCCAAGCCGGAGGTCAGTGTTCTGATCGCACAGGCGCGTGACGAGGTACTGGCGAAGGCAGCCAAGTTGCGCGCAGAGGTGAAGGCCGACAAGGCACGGCAGAAAGAGCTCGGCGAGAGTTACGCCAATGCGCCGGAGTTGTCCACGGTTGCATTTCGCGCCGCCGACAAACGGTTGGTGGACCGAATCCGGGAAAACTCTGCTCAAGCGCGGTTTCTTGAGCAGGTTCAGCACGTGCCGGTGGGAGACGTACCAGATCTCGTCAGGTGGTGGAGGCACGCCCCGCTGGCATCGAAGCAGGGAGTGCTGACCCTCATGCTGGAAAAAGTGGCGGTCTACCCGGCCGGGCGTGGGTCGCGCACGGTGGATGCCGACCGGGTGGCGCTGACGTGGCGTAACTGGAACGCTTCCAGGAAGTAAGCACACCCGAGGCTCACTATGCCCAGCCGCAGGCGCTCGTACTCACCTTGTGGCGATCGGGAGTGCCTTCAAGGCGTGTGAGCGGAAGGATGCGCGCCACTGGAGCTGCTCCTGGGGGACGGAGAGGTTGAGGGAAGGGAACCGGGTCAGCAGCGTGGACAGGCTGATCTGGATCTCCATGCGGGCAAGGGAAGCCCCAAGACAGTAATGGAGGCCGTGACCGAGGGCCAGGTGGGTCTTGTCCTCGCGGCGGATGTTGAATTGGTCGGCAACCGGGTAGCGGGCCGGGTCGCGATGTGCTGAAGCGAGGCACAGCATGACCGTTTCTCCCTTAGGAATCGGCACACCGTTGATTTCAATGTCCTCGGTCGGGAACCTTCGGATCGCCATCAGGTTGGGGTGAGCGAACCTCAGTAGCTCCTCGACGGCCTCCGGCCACAGCGCGGGATTTTCGCGGAGAGCAGTCAGTTGGTCGGGATGCTGAAGCAATGTGAGCAGCCCGGTGCTAATGACGTGCGGGGTGTTCTCGGTGCCGGCCAGGAGGATATTGAACGCCAGGGAGACGAGCTCGTCTTCGCTGAGCTTGTCGCCTGCATCGCGCGCGGCGATGAGGCCGGAGAGCAGATCATCGCCTGGATGGCGACGCCGGTCCGCCACCAGGTCCAGAAGGAAGTGGTGGATCGAATCGACGGCTTCGCCCATCTGGCCGGGGTATTCGGGAGCGAACATAGAACTCACCCAGGTAGCGAACCGTAGGCGGTCAGTTTCTGGGACGGCAAAGAGGTCGCCGATGATCCCGATGGGCAGGAGGACAGCGAAGTCGCTGACAAGGTCGCTGTCTGCTCGATTGACGAGCCCGTCGGCGAGGTGGTCGACCGTGCTCTGAACGTGGTGACGAAGCATGTCGACGCGCTTGGGCGTGAAGGCTTTGGACACCAGACGCCGCAGTCGTAGGTGGTCTTCTTGGTCCAAGTTGACGAGATTGGCATCCAGGGCCGGAGGGAGTTCGAAGCCCTTGTATCCCGTGGTCGAGTAGGTCTTGTTCACCGACAGCCTTGGGTCGGTCAGGCCATCACGTACGTCGGTCTCTCGGAGTACGAGCCAGGCCAGAGACCCGTCTGGAAAGCGGACTCGGTGCACGGGGCTTTCCTGACGCAGACGCGCGTACGTAGGATAGGGGTCTGCGAAGAAGGCGGCGTCGAACAGCTGGGTGAGTGGGCGGCGGTTTTGCTCGGTCATTGAGGCTCCTTCTCGAATCGATTCATGCAATGCCAGCCACGGTCACGTGTCCTGGATCTCAGCAAAGGCGCGGGCCAGCTTGCGCTGGAAGGCGAGTTCATCCTGAAGTTCCGGCGGCTGAGCTACGAAAGGGATGTTCGTGTGCTCCGCAGGGCGTACACCCCGGGCTTTTGCCGCGAGCGCGGACTTGAGTTGAGCCGCCTCAACATGGGCCGCGAGGTCGTCTCCTTCGAGATGCGCGGCCTCCGCCTCACGACGCGCTGTCGCGGCGAGTGCTGGGTCCATCCACGTTCGTAGCGCCCATTGAGCATCACGGATTTCGACCACCGTTCGGTAGAGTCGGGTGTGCAAGTCGGCGCTTCGGTCCAGCTGGAGTACTGGGGCGGGCACTATGGCCGTCACCTCATGGTGAAGTGGGGCGAGCTCGCGTTGTATGCGCAGGTGATGCATCCACTGCCATGTCGCGCTGAGATAGCGCCCCCAATCCGGCAACGTCCAACCGGTGGTCTTGATGATCAGAGCGATTGTGATACCGACTTGGGCAACTGGTTCCCACGCGCGCCCACTTGCACCGAACTGGGCGGCCACGATGTCGGCGAGGCGGCAGACGGTGTACACCATGGCGAAGGGCAAGGTCATGGCGATCAGGACGAGTCCGCGTCGCAGCCAAGGAGTCGGCGCGACCTTGGCGCATTTCCAGCCGAGGATTCCCACATCGATCTGGTTTGCGGCATAGCCCAGCAGGAATACAGCGAGATATGCGGGGCGGAATTCAGCTTGAGCCAGCGAGAAGTCGCTTGGGCGCTCTGCCCGTAGAGTGCTCGTGAAGACCAGCGTCACCATCGCCACCAGAACGAGAGCGAGTCCGATGAGACGGGGTACTGCCTTGCGCCAAGCGTCTTCCCTGCGGTGGATGAGGTGTAGCAGTACGAGCTGCTGACAAGCGGCGGAGGCGATGGCCGCGCAGTTCGCCAGAAGGCCAGCGACGTTGGGGAGCCCCAAGGTCTTGCTGACAGCCACGAAAGCCGCCGGGATGAAGAGCGTGAAGTCAACGAAGAGCAAGAGGAAGTTGATCAAGAGGGCTACTTGCGCTGCCGACCTATCTGCGCGAAGGACACGGATCTTGAAGAGCAGGGCAAGTAGACAGACGGCGGCGCATATCGAATAAAGGGTCGTGTTCATCTCACCATGGCTGGCTTCGGCGCTCGAGTACGGACAAGCGTTGGGCTAGAGCCTTGGATTCAGGGGGCACCTCCAGAGTCTGCTGAGAGGCCCAAGCACTGATCTGGCGCCCTAAGATCGAGGCAACATATTCGGCCTCATCCTCATCGTCAGCGTGTGAATGGTCCCGACCCAGTACGCGATGGATCAAGTTCGGATCAAGCGAGGGGAGCAGTAGACGCGATACTTCGAATGCAATTGGTGTTGCCCTATGCTCGCAGACGTAGTGGCCGATCTCATGGAGGATGACCTGCCGCTGGTGAACAGGTGCTAGGCGCTGCTCATAGACAATGAGGTCCTTGCCCTCAGCGGAGACCAGCAGGCCATCAGGGCTTCCAGTCGGCAGAGGGAGTGGAACCAGATGGATGGGACGATTGTGTAGCTCTCGAAGATGGTCACATACGGCGTGAACCGTCAGTGTTTTCCCGTGAGGTAGACCGAGAGCGCGGACGAGTTCCTCGCAACGCTCTTGCAGCAGGCGGGATCTCTGGTTCCTGGCTTTACGATGCCAACGCATAGACCATCACGAGTGAGGATCGATCGAGGGGATATCAGCTTCTGGCGGAAGCACCTGCAAGGCGTCGCGGGCCTTCTCTGCGGACGCCAGGATGCCTGTGAGGAGTTCAGAGAGTTCCTTCACTGAGCCTGTGGTCAGCTCAGGCGGGCTGGCCGTGCGCAAGGCAACCCCCTCAACCCTCTGCCTCTTTAGCTCCGCAAGGGCGGCTAGTTCGGCATTGACTTCCCTGAAGACTTTCTCATCGAGAAAATAGCCTTCTCTCGTGATTCCGAGGCTGTGAGCCACCTTTACCAGTGTCTCGATCGTTAGGTTGGAGCCCTCCGCCGACTCCGCCTGTGCGAGCGTTCGCTTCGCGACGCTCGCACGCTCGGCCAGGGCCGCCAGGCTGAACGGCCCCTCAGGGTGATGCTGACGGAGGTGACGGAGCCGCCTGGCGACAGCGGCCTTGGTCGCGTTGATGCGCGCGTCGAGCGTCTGTGAGACCGACTCGCCGTCCTGTCCTTCTCCGCTCATGACATCCCCCTCGGTGCATTACGATGCGTCGTCGTCACAGCATAATGCATCGTCAGTTCAGTCAACGTGCTCTACCACACGGCCAGTTGGGGCCAGTCGTGCGCTGCCTGGACGGTGTCATCTGTGCAGGATGGCGCGCTTGTGCTGGGGCTCGGGCTGGCAGTGTGCCGACATGGAAGTGGACTGCCGGGAACGGAGGGACCGTATGGCGGAGATAGATGAGCAGCGGATCGCCGAGTTGGCGAAGGAGCCCTCACGGGTAGTCCAGGGAGGGGATGAGTCGGCGGCGCTGGAGGAGGCGCGCAAGGTCATGGGTTGGCAGGCGCTCACCAACCGGGAGGAGCGGCCTTCAAGCCACCTGGAGGCGGACCCCGGTTGACCTGCTGGGCGGTACCGCGCCCTTCCTCGTTCAAGATAGATGACATTTTTGAAGGAATGTTGTACGTTCTGCCGTGTCGGGGCGGGTGTAGCAGCCGCAGGAACCCGCCCCGGCGGCGTCGCGCGAGCGGCGTCCTTCCCTGCTCCTCGCGGGTGGTCGACCCCCCTGCGCCCCACCCGCGAGGAGCTGGCCGTATCGGTGCGGCCGTTGGGGTGCGTGATGGGAGCGGAGCCCGCCACGGCGTAACGCGCTGGGGGGGTCAAGAAAGTGCGGGGCTGGGG
>NZ_JBHYVB010000001.1:90910-93512 GCF_042750115.1 Streptomyces sp. NPDC059455 | reverse complement strand
CGGCGCCCCAGCCCGCGGCGCGCGGGGGGCGCCCCCCCCCCCCCCCCCCCCCCCGCGCCCGCGCGCCGAGACCCTCCGGCGCTTCGGGGGCGTGATGGGCCCGCAGCCCGCCACGGCGTAACGCCATGGCGGGCTCACTCACGTCCGGGCCTCGACTCTCCGTCTCGCGGAGAGTCGGATGCGGTGCTCGTGTGGTGGGCGTGCGGTGGTCAAGAATCCAAAGAAAGGAATTCCCGAAATTAAAACGAATTCCCACTTGAATTGGCGGTGTTTGCGATTAAGATATAAGTGTAAGCAAAAAGGGAAATCCCAAAAGGAAGGGAATTCCCAAACGAGAAAGGTGCAGGGGAATGTACGTTGACCTCCGTATCGACCAGATCATGCCCAACCCGGACCAGCCCCGGAAGTTCTTCGACGAGGACGCCCATCGGGAGCTGACTGAGAGCATCAAGGTGAACGGTCTCCTTCAGCCGGTCGTCGTCCGGGGCGTCGAGGGCGAAGAGGCCCCGCACATGATCGTGGCGGGCGAGCGGCGCTGGAGGGCTTGCAAGGAGGCCGGGCTGACCGTCGTCCCGTCCCGCATCCTGGAAGACATCGACGAGGAGAAGGCGTTCGTCCTCTCCATCTCGGAGAACGTCAACCGGGCCGACATGACCATCATGGAAGAGGCCGGCGCGTACGCGGACTTGGTCGTCCTGGGCTGGAAGCCCGAGGCCATCGCCAAGACTTTCGGCAAGACCAAGACTCACATCGAGTGGCGGCTGGGCCTGCTCACCCTGCGCCCCGAGGTCGCCGAGTGGGTGAACGAAGGCAAGATCAAGCCCAATCTGTCCTGGCACATCGCCCAGCTCTCCCCGGGTAACCAGATGGTGGCGGCCACCCGCTACCTGCGTGGCGACTTCGACACCGAGGCCGACGCCGCGAACTTCGCACAGGGCCTGAAGATGGCTGAGCAGCAGACCTCCCTGGTCTCCGAGAAGGAGCCCACCGACGAGGAGAAGGTGAAGCGGGAGAAGGCCAAGGTCAAGACCACCGACAAGCTCGGCAAGGTCGAGGAGGTCGTCATGCCTCTGCTGGAGGAGCTGACGAAGGCCAAGCCCGAGGAGTTGGCGGACATCCTCGGCACGGACCTCGGGCGCTACGTCCGCAAGATCGACCGGCTTGCCAGCCAGGTCACCCTGGCCCGCCGCATCCTCCGCCAGGCCAACGGCATCGCCGAGGCCCGCAAGGTCGCCTGGGACACCGCAGTGGCTGAGGTCCAGGAGGAGAAGGGTGCGGTTAAGGAGGTCAAGGCCGACGACGGGAAGGCCGAGGAGGCCAAGCAGCCCCAGGTCCAGGTCAAGCCGACCGGGCCCAAGCAGCCCGAGGAAGTCAAGGCCGCAGCGAAGAAGGCTGCGGCCAAGCCGACGCAGACCGCGGGCGCCAGGGCCCGCGCGACGGGCAACGGCTCTGCGCGCAACGTGCCTGCCCAGCGGCGGGCCACCAAGACCGCCGCCTCCAAGGAGACCAAGACGGCGAAGAAGGCGGAAACCACAGCGGAGAAGTGAGGCGGCAGGGGGCGCGGCAGGTCCGGGCCCCCTCCCTCTTTCTCTCCGTAATCAGAGGGCGCGGACTGGGAACACCCGGCCGCGCCCTCTGTGTCTGCGGCTCCCGGCCCGAGGTGAGCGCCATGGTCCGGGTATCGAATTCCCGCCACCGGAATTCAAGAAATCAATTCCGGTGGAATGTGTACTAGGTCGGTGAATTCAAATAAGATATGGGCGTGGAAATAAAAATCAAGAGTAGGGGTGGGTGTATAGATGTCGTTGTGCAACTCGCGGCCCCCACCATCTACACGTACCCCCACCAGTAAGAGGCGCAGCCGGCTTGGCCCACCAGCCGGGTCGGCCCGCGCTGTCGGCGTCTGCCGGGCCCGTAGGGAGAGCCTCCCTGCGGGCCCGGTGCCGCTCTGGCCCGCTTGGCCCGAGCGGATGGCGTCGAGGTGATCCGGGCCCCGCCGACAGGCGTCGACGGGCGAATCCGGCCCCTGAGTGACCTGAAAGGAAACAGCTGCGTGCTCACCCTGTTCACTAACCGCTATCAGGCGTACCAGCCCCCGCAAGGGGTGCCGGTGCGCATCACGCTGGGCGCTCCGCGCTTCAAGCTCCCCTACCTCCTCACCCACGCGGTACGGGAGCTGGCGCCGCGTCGAGAGTACTTCGCCCAGCCGCTACCGGAGTTCACCGCCGCCTACCGGGCGGACCTGGACCAGCTCGGCCCGGTGCGGGTCGCGGAGCGGCTGAGGCAGATCGCGAACGCGGAGCAGGACCACAGGCTGGTCCTGCTCTGCTACGAGGACCTGTCGGCCCCTCGGCAGTGGTGTCATCGGCGGATCTTCGCCTCTTGGTGGAAGGACGCTACCGGCGACGAGGTGCGGGAGCTCTCGCCGCTGGCCGATCAGTACGAGCAGGGAACCTTGATGTGAGTGCCGGACCCACTCCGCGCAGGTAGGTGACATTATTTCAAGGGGCTATGCGCTCCTTGTGTTAGGTTCCAGCGCAGCGGGCGGGGCCCGGCCCCGCCCGGGGGGGGCGGGGGGTGGGCCCCCCCGGGGGGGTGGTGA
>NZ_JBHYVB010000001.1:70328-90900 GCF_042750115.1 Streptomyces sp. NPDC059455 | reverse complement strand
GTTTTGGGTGCCCCCCCCCCCCCGCGGGTGTGTTGTTTAATTTTTTCCTGGGGTATTGCGCTCCTTTTTGTTGGTCCCCCCCCCCCCCCCGGCCCCGCCCCCCCCGGCCCCGGGCGCTGTCGTTCCGCCCCAGGAGGCGAGAGATGTTCCAGGGCACCATCCCGGGCCCCATGCGCGCCATCGTGCGCGAGACTGCCAGCAGTTGGCCGCGCGCCGAGGTTTACGTACCGTGCTGCGGCAACTTCACCATCGAGCGGTCCCTGGCCGGCATGGGCTTCGCCCTGCGCTCCTCGGACGTCTCGATCTACACCACTGCTATTGGCCGGTGGCTTACCCGGCAGCCGGTCGGTATCCAGCTCCGCGACGAAAGCACAGACCGGCTCGGTTGGCTGGCCGATTCCCTGGATGATGGCGTGGGCACGGTCGCCACGATGATGCTGGGCACGCGGTTCCTCGCCAGCGTCGGCCGCGAAGGGCTGTGGCACGAACGGGTGGTGCGCTCCTACCGGGAACAGTGGAAGGCCAAGCACGCGGAGACGGTCGAGCGGCTGTCCGGCTCAGCCGTCGAACTCGCCTCGTACGAGGTGGAGGATGTGCGCACCTGGCTCCAGAAGGTTCCCCGTGACGCCCCGGTGTGCTCCTTCCCTCCCTTCTACGGCGGCGGCTACGAGAAGCTGTACGAGCCGCTGGAGGCCCACTTCACCTGGGACGCGCCCCAGTACGAGCCGCTGTCCAACGACGACGTGGTCAGCGTGCTCGGCGCGATCACGGACCGCCCGTACTGGCTGACGGCGTCCAACCATGACGTGCCCGAGCTGTACCCCTACCTGCGCGGCGTGATCAAGGCGACCCCGCGCGCCGCTCCCTTCTACGTGTACGCCAGTCAGGCCCCGACGCGGATCGTCGCCCCGCGCCAGCCAATCGAGCCGGTGAAGGCTCCCCGCCTGCGCGAGGGTGACGAACTGGTTGGGCCGATCACGCTGTCGCTGCTTAAGCCCGGTCAGTTCAACGCGCTGCGCTCCCGGTACCTCAACCCGAGGATCGCGCCGGGCGCGGCGAACCTGGCCGTCGCGGTCCGGGACGGCGGCGGGCGGCTGCTGGGCGTGTTCGCGATGGCACCGAGCACGTTCACGCCGGACGAGGCGTACGTGCTCTCGGACTTCGCGGTCGCGCCGACCGACTACCCGCGGTTGTCGAAGCTGATCGTGCTCGCGGCCACCAGCGCGGAGGCGCAGTTGCTGTGCCAGCGGGCGTTCTCGCGGCGGATCCGGCGGGTGGCGACGACGGCGTTCAGCAACAACCCGGTGTCGATGAAGTACCGCGGGCTGCTGCGGCTGCACAAGCGCAGCCCATCGAACGAGGACGGCTGGAAGTTCCAGCTCCAGTACCGGGGGGCGATGGGCCAGCACACGCTGGCCGAGGCCCTTCAGACGTGGGTGAAGCGGTGGGGCACCCCGACGACGAAGACGGGAGTCTGACCATGGAGACCGAGTCCACTCGGCTCGCCCCGCCGCAGATGGTGCAGGGCGACCCGCGCACGCTGACGCTGCTCGACGTCAACGCGCGGTTCCTGCCACATGAGCAGTTCCGGCAGCTTGTGGCGAATATCGAGCGGGACGGCTGCTTGACCTCGACGCCGCTGGTCTGGAACGACCGCGCATCGGGGCGGCTGGTCGTGCTGTCCGGGAATCACCGCACGCTGGCGGCGATCGAGGCCGGTCTGTCGCAGATCTGGTGGATGCAGATAGACGAGCCGCTGCCCCGGCAGCGGCAGATCGCGCTCCAGCTCTCGCACAACGCCATCGCCGGGAAGGACGATCCGGCGATCCTGAAGGAGCTGTACGAGGAGTTGGAGTCGGTGGAGTGGCGGCAGTACACGGGCCTGGACGACAAGGCCCTGGACCTGCTGGAGAAGGTGGACGTCGCCTCCCTGGGTGAGGCGAACCTGGACTTCGCCAGCGTGCAGTTCATGTTCCTGCCCGCCGAGCTGGAGCGGGCCGAGGCCGCTTTCGACGCGGCCCGCTCCACGGCGACGGCTGACCGGCGGTGGGCGGCCGGGCTGGAGCAGTACGAGCTGGTGCTCGATGCGCTGGAGACCTCCCGAGCCGCGTACAAGATCGGCAACAGCGCCACGGCACTCGGCGTGATACTCGCTGTGTTCGAGCGGCACCTGGGCGAGCTGGCCGAGGGCTGGTTCGACGCCGCCTCCGGGGAGGCGACGAGGGCGGGGACGGCGCCGATGGAGACGGTGTTCGGCGTGCGGGATCTGCCGGTGGAGACAGCCGTCGTCGTGCGGGCGGCCATCGACCGGATGGTGCAGGACGGAACCGTGCCTGCCGACGAGCCGTGGCGGGCGCTGGAAGTCCTGGCCGCGCAGCAGAACTAGCCGGCCGTCGGCCAGGAGGTGAGCGGTGGCCGAGGGCACCGTGGAGTCCTGGGAGCGGCAGAGCGGGGAGTCGGTCCAGGCGTTCGAGGCGTTCACCGTGTACCGCGATCTCGGCCCGGAGCGGAGTGTTACGAAGGTGGCACGGGAGTTGGATAAATCCCGCGCGCTGGTGGGCCGGTGGTCGCGGCAGTTCGCATGGGTGATGCGGGCGGCGGCGTATGACCGGGAGCAGGACCGGCTGTTCCTCGCGGAGCAGGCGCAGGCGCGGCGGGATATCGCCCGTAGGCATGCGAAGTTGGCGCAGGCCGTGCAGAGCAAGGCGGTGGCCCGGCTTCAGACGCTTGACCCGCGGGAGCTGTCGGCGTCGGAGTTGCTGCGCTACATCCAGGTCGCGGCGGAGATCGAGCGGCGGGCCGTGGGTGAGGCACCGGTGGTCGGGGCGGTCGAGGACCGGGACCAGGGCGCTGACGTGGCTTCGCTGTCGGACGAGGAGCGCCGGGCCCGGATGGATCAGTTGCGCAGGGAGCTGGAGCGTCGGTTGTCGGAGGGCGCGCAGTGAGCCGTGGCCGGGCCAAGCGCCGCATGGCCGAGGACTTTGCGGACCCATCGGTGATGAGCGAGGAGCAGCTGAGGGCCGAGGTAGCGGCACTGGTCCGGGCCGATGAGCTGTCGGCTCGGCGGTGGGCGTGTGAGGTCCCGAACTGTGACGGGCTGCCCCATGCGGGGTGGCTGCATCACCATGCCCGTGCAGCGCAGCGTCGGCCGTTGTGGCTGTGGACGGTGTGGATGCTGCTCACCGGCCGTGGCTGGGGGAAGTCGCGGACGGCGGTGGAGGCGGTGCGGGAGTGGGCGCGGAGTCCGGGGTTGCAGATCGCGGTGGTGGCGAAGAACGCGACGTTGGTGCGGGACATCTGCTTCGAGTCCCCGAAGTCGGGGCTGCTGTCGGTGTTCCCGCCGGAGGAGGTGGCGAAGTACAACTCCTCGCTTGGGGAGACGACGCTGCGGCTGGTGAACGGCACGCTGATCCGGGGGTTCGGCGCGGAGACGCCGGACAACCTGCGCGGCTGGGCGTTCGACAAGGCGTGGTGCGACGAGTACGCGGCTTGGTCGCGGCACACCGCGCAAGAGGTCTACGACATGTTGTGGTTCTGCCTGCGCGAGGCGGACACTCCACAGGTTGTGATCTCCACGACGCCGAAGCCGCTCCCTCATGTCAAGCGGCTCGTTGAGCGCGGACGGGCGCAGGAGAAGGCGCATCGGGAGGGCGGGAAGCCGCCGCGGGTGGTGCTGACCCGCGGGCACATGCGGGAGAACGACGCGAACCTGAGCCCGGCGGCGCGGGCGGAGCTGGAGGAGGAGTACGCCGGCACCCGGCTGGGGCGGCAGGAGCTGTCCGGCGAGCTGCTCGAGGACGTGGAGGGCGCACTGTGGAAGGGCTGGATGCTGGAGGTCGAGGGCTTCCGGCCTCGGCCCGAGCACCTGCCGGACCTCCAGCGCGTGGTGGTGGCCGTGGACCCGGCCACGAAGTCGCACGAGAACGCGGATATGACGGCATTCACCGTGGCTGGGCGCGGGTTCCCGGTGGAGACCACGTTCGGGGACGACCGGCCTCGTGGGTATCTGCTGCACTGCGAGCAGGACCGGTACACGCCGACGCAAGCGATGAAGCGGGCCGCCACGCTGTACCACGAGCACCGGGCGGACTGCGTGGTCATCGAGGCGAACAACGGCGGCGACTACCTGCCCGCGCTCCTGGAGCAGGTGGACCCGACCGTGAACTGGCGCATCGTTCACGCCACGAGAGGAAAGCGGGCGCGGGCGGCCCCGGTCGCCCAGCTGTACGAGCAGGCTCGGGTGTCTCATGTCGGCCCGGCTCGGCGGTTCGCAGAGCTGGAGGAGCAGATGACCACGTTCGTCGGCCAGGGCGAGACGGAGGACTCGCCGGACCTGCTGGACTCGGCGGTGTGGGCGCTGTGGGATCTGTTCCTCGATCCGACGATGCCGCCTCCGCGTGCCGCGAACGATCAGAGAGTGAAGGGGCGTCGGTAGGCTGTCTCAGCGCCTGCCCGCACCATCCATTGCGTATCGGAGCGAGAAGTAGGCGTTGATCATCCGAGATGAAGAGGGTCGAATTATCTGTGTAAAGTCCGCTCATCCCTGCTGTTGACGGTACCATTGGGCGACCTGATCAAAAACAAGCATTTGGGTGGACCGGAAGGGGGAACAAAAGCGCCGGAATTGTATTTCCGGGCTGCATTGATATATACTCTCTCTAGAATCGTTCCTATTTGATACGCAATCCATGGCGCCCCGAGGTTGAACATGACAGATTTCCGCGAAATTACGCCTCCTCTGCAGGAGAGGACGGCAGAGGTCTTTGAGGGCGATGCCTATGACCTCATGGAAAAGATTCCAGCGGAATCTGTCGACCTGATCATTACATCCCCTCCTTACTGGGGTCTTCGTACATATGGCCTCGACCACAATGGCGAAATTCTGCGGGAGTGGGAAGCTGAAGGCGGCAGCAAGGAGGAGGCACCGCCGTACGATTGGTATCGGCTGCATGGGGGGTGCCTGGGGCTGGAGCCGCTGCCGGAGTGGTACGTAAGCAACCTGGTAGAGATCTTCCAGCGCGGCGCCTCCGCCTTGAAGCCGGGCGGTAGCATGTGGATCAATATCGGGGACACGTACTTTGCCCGCTGGTCGAGCATTCGGATGGATGGTCGGCAGGGTCTTGGCGACAATCCGCGAATGCGCAGGAAGACCCCGATGGGAGGGTTCCGGCAGGAGAAGCAGATGCTGCTGATTCCAGCACGGTTCGCAATCGCCATGCAGGATAAGCGGTGGATTCTCCGGAATGACCTAATCTGGGAGAAGCGGAACGTGCCGCCACGCCCAGAAAAGGACCGTCTCCGACTGGCGCATGAGCACTTCTTTCACTTTGTGAAGCGCCCGAAGGAAGGGCGAGCAAAGTACTACTACGATCTTGCTGCTGTGGAAGACGGGGCTCGCGACGTCATCCAAGTGAACGTTGCGCCAGGGTCGGATGGGCACTCGGCAACCTTCCCTGTGAAGTTGATTGAGCCTCGAATCTTGAGCTCGTGCCCCCCTAACGGCCTTGTCTTGGATCCGTTCTGCGGTACGGGCAGGTCGCTTGCGGTGGCTGTAAAGAACGGTCGCCGCGCTATGGGGTTTGAAATCACTTCGAATTTCTCGACTTCTGCCCGAGTCAACGCCACCAACCTGAACTTTGCTATCGAGTCCGTTGATGAGGCGGATCTCCCTCTCCAGAGAGATGGTGACCCGCAGTCTCAACTGTTCTAGATCGTGAACAGGCCCTGCTGGCTGGATGGCGCCTTCTTCCGTGCCTTGGCTACGAAGTCTGAACGAAGGTCGCCGCCCTCGCTGCTCGAAGTAAAGGCTTCGATGTAGTTCGACAGTGTGGTGCGTGTGGATTCGACCAGGGAAAGGCTCAGTTTTCCTTCCGAGTCCAAGTCGCCAGTGTATTCGAACCCGGCAAACGTAATATCCCAGGGTTCGTCGTCTTCGACCGGGGTGAAGTCAACTCTCGACCTGAGTTGTTTCAGGATGCTGTCCTGCATGACGACATACAGGGGTACATTTATTTGCTTCAGGTATTCCCCCTTTTCGGCAACCTGGGTTGCTAGGCGCTTGTAGACGTTTCCCGTGTTTACGCCGTAGTCAACCTTGTCGTGCTTGCGCTTCTTGTGCTTTGCCTCGGCGGTGAAATATGCACGCCAGTTCGCAGTGTCGCCTTTCTTCCATGCTTCCAGGGCTGGGCCGACACCACCGCCCCGCAAATCGATCGACTGTGTTTCGATGGCGATGATGCGAGTTCCATCCGGGGCGGAAGGGTCATCAGAGAAGGCGACATAGTCGATATTGCGCTTCGGTGCGATCGTGGCCGTTACTTCAGAAACCACCGTTACGTTATCGGTGCCGAAGTAGTCAGTCACTGCCCAGTTCACGGGAGGCCCGTCCAGGCGGTGATCGCAAACAGCGTATGTCTTTTGTTCCCCCTTATCCCACGAGGCGGCATAAGCTACCGAGCAGTAGCCAAGGTGGTATTGCTTTTCCTTCTCACACAGGCCGCCAGCGAAGGGGCATGCTTTCTCGTCCTCGCTCCATGCCTTAGCGGCGGCAGGTGCGGCGCTGTCGTGGGGGAATCCGAAGACTTCGACGATGGGGAAAAAGGTTCCTCGCGTGCTCCGACCGTTACTTTGCACCATCCCGACATGATAGCCGCAGCGGTGTGTCGCCAAGGCGCCTGCTGCTTACGGCACTTGAGCCCTGGCGCGGATGCGGCCCGTCTTCCAGTTGCCGTGATCACAGCTCGCCTGAAGCTGGCGACTACGCTGAGGGCCGAGCGCGGGGCCGATGTTCTTGGAGGGACCCGTGGGCCTGCGCCGATTCGTCATTGATGCCTGGTCGTGGCTGAACTACAAGCCGGTGATGGCTGATGCCGGCCGACCGGCGAGCCGGGCGTTCCCTGAGCTGGCGGCTCCGTGGCTGCCGCCTCATGAGCTGCGGAGGCTGGCGGCGTACAAGGTGCTCGCCTCGTACGACAACAACCAGGCCGGACAGCTCGCTGCCGCTGGGGGTGGCGAGGCTGCGCTGGAGCGGCGTGAACTGGGGGACGCCGCGAAGCTCGTGGACGCCGCGCTCGGGTACCTGCTCGGCTCGGAGCAGAAGATCGTGGTGGAGGGTGCGGAGCACGCCGAGGGGGAGGCGCCGAAGCCCGGGGCGACGGAGGCTGCCGCGTTGCAGGAGCGGCTGCGGACCTGGGCCGATAAGGAGCTGTTGACGCTGCGTATCCAGCAGGCTGAGCGGGCGGCGGTGTTGCTGGGTGACAGCGTGTACGTGCTGGCGTGGAATCCGGAGAAGCAGCGGCCAACGCTGAGGGTGTACGACCCGGGCTTCTACTTCCCGCAGTGGGAGGACGAGGACGCCGACTTCCCTTCCCGGGTGCACCTGGCGTGGGAGTTGCCGGAGGACCGCGAGGCGGGGCTGAAGGCCCGGGTGCGGCGAGTGACGTACGAGCTGGGCCCTGTTTCCGAAGAGGACGAGAGCCTGGTGCGGCAGTACCCGTGGAGCCCTGGGCGTCCGTCGAGGATGACGTGCTACCTGACGGACGCCGAGTGGCTGCTGGAGGACATCAAGCGGGGGCAGACGCTGGACCGGCTGCCGATGGACAAGGCCAGCTTCAGGGTGCGGCCGGACGGCACGGAGCTGCACCGGCTGGATCTGATGATTGACTTCTTGCCGGTCATACACATCACGAACACGATCCCTGATGGCGGGGAGCATTGGGGCCGCTCCGCTATCGCGCGGGTGCTTCAGGGTCTGGATGAGCTGGCGGCCACCGACTCGGATGCTTCGGCGGCGTCGGCGACGACGGGGACGCCGATCATCGGGCTGGCCGGGGTGCGGCTGCCGGTGGATCGGGCGACGGGGAAGCCGGAGAAGCTGACGGTTCAGGCTGGGGCGGTATGGCAGCTCGGCGAGACCGGGCGGATGGACGCGCTGGACACCTCGCCGCAGTTGGCGGAGTTGCGGGCCCGGGTGGAGCACCTGCTGGACCGGATCGCGGCCAACAGCCGTGTTACGGCAGCCGGGTTGGGGACGCTGGACGCCTCGGAGGTGCCCTCGGGGTACGCGTTGAAGCTGGCGCTCGGGCCCTTGGACGCGTTGGTGGGGATGATGCGGCTGGCCCGGGAGCACAAGTACAGGCTGCTGTTCAAGATGGTGCAGCGGCTGTACCAGGCCGGACGGGCGGAGGGATGGGCGGCCGGAGAGACGCTGCGGGCGCGGCTGTCGTGGGCGCCGCACACACCGACGGACCGGGCGGCGGTGCTTGAGGAGGTCGTCCAGGCGTACGGCGCCGGGGTCATCTCCCTGGAGACGGCGGTGACGATGTTGGTTGACGCGGGCTACCCGATCAAGGACGCGGCGGAGGAAGTGGAGCGCATCCGCACGAAAGCGCAGGAGGAGACGGCAGCGCGGATGGCGGAGGCAGCCGCCCGCCGCGGGGACGCGGATCAAGAGTCGGGGAACGAGGAGGAACCACCAGAAAGCGAGGCTGGCGGAGATGGAAAGTCGTCGAAGGGCAGCGACGGGCGGGCTGTGCCATTCGGGTTCGCGTCTGGCAGCGGGCGGCGGTAGTGGGCGGCCGGTACGCGGTAGTGCTGTCGGCGGCCATGACTACACTGATCCACAGCGCGGGGGCGCGCACTGGAGGAGTTGTATGGTCCGGCCCCTACCGACTGGCAGCCCTGTCGGCTATCGCCGTGATGGGCGGCCGATCTTCCCGATTCTCGGGGCCTCGTCCGAGGACGGGACGAACGACCAGCTGGACGACGGCGCCGACGACGGCGGCCAGGAGCAGCAGGTCACCGTGACCCAGGACCGCCTGGGGAAGATGCTGACGAAGGAGAAGGCCCAGGGCGAACGGGCTGCAATCAAGCGTCTGTTGGCTACCCTCGGATTCGATACGCCGAAGGCGTTGACGGAGTTCGTCACCGCCCAGCGGGAGGCTGAGCAAGCCGCGCTGTCGGAGGTCGAGCGGCGGGAGCAGGCGGCGGCCGAGCGGGAGTTGCAGGCCGCACGCCGTGAGGAGCTGGCCGCAGAGCGGGAGCGTGCGGCGATTCGTCGAGCGGCGCTGGTGGCGCTGGGCGCGGAAGGCGATGACCTCACCGACGCTGAGCGGCTGCTGGTCGTCGATGACGAGGACGCCGACGAGGCGCGGGTCCAGGCGGCGGCCGAGGCCCTGCGTTCCCGACGACCGGAGCTGTTCGGCGAGGTGCGCAGCCTCGTACCGGCGGCCCCAGCGGGCGCTCCGGCTGGGCGGGGACCATCGCGGACGACCTCTCCGCAGAAGCCGGGGTCGGCCGGGCTGGAGATGGCCCGGCGCCGGGGCCTGATCCCGGAGTTCAGTGACGCCGCGAGCTGACCGGTAGCGCATACAGGGGACCACGCCCCTTCTCCCCGTGGACGGCACTGCTCTGGAGGGCGGTGTGCGGAAGCTGACCGCATCGTCCAATGGAGACAGAGCATGTCCATTCAGCCTGTTGAGTCCTCGCAGTACCTGACCGCGAACCGGGAGTGGCTGGCGTCGCTGCACGGCGCCGACCAGACCGACACGATCACCCTCGACCTGCCGCTGTTCACCGAAGGGGTGCACTACGAGTGCGGTGAGTGCTGCGATCCGTATGGCCGGGTCTTCTCGGGTGTGCCGGTCGGCAAGGTCAGCGAGTCGGGCCTGTACGGGCCGTATGACCCCGAGGCGCACTGCGGCCGTCAGGTGCTGCGTGGCTTCGTGATCGCGGAGGCGCCGTTCGCGCCGGGGCAGACGCGGGTTCCGGCCGCGCTGCTGTGGCACGGGGCGGTCAAGGCGTCCAAGGTGCCCGGTGGTATCGACCTGTCGCAGCTGGTGTGGCACCCGCGGGCCGCGCTGATCCGGTTCGTGTGAGCGGGGTCTGACCTGTGTCGATTCAGGACCTGTTGAAAGACGTGGGCGTTGTCGATCTGACAGCGTTCGCGCGGGCGATCCCTTCTCCGAAGGACTTCCTCCTGACACAGAAGATCTTCCCGACGCTGGTGCTGCGGGAGGTCAAGTGGCGGGTGAAGGACTCGGGGCGGTACGTCAATGTGGCGAAGTACCGGGCGTTCAATGCGAGCGTGCCGTTCGCCACCCGTGAGGCGTGGCAGACCTCCCGTGAGGGGGCGCTGCCCGCGCTGGGGCAGAAGCTGATGGTCTCCGAGCAGGAACAGATCCTGCTGGAAGCCTCGCACGGCTCGGATCAGGACCGGCTGATCGAGCTGCTGTACGACGATGTCGAGCGGCACGTGGAGGCGATCCAGTCACGCCTGGAGATGGCGGCCGGCGACGTGCTGGCGGACGGGAAGTTTTCGCTGGTGCAGGAGAACGGGCTGACGCTGGAGGTCGACTGGAACGTCCCCGCGGCGAACATGCCGGTCGCGCAACGGCCGTGGTGGGACCCGGCATCGGACCCGATCGCCGATGAGCTCCGGTGGATCCAGCACCTGGACGACGTCGGCGCGCCGGAACCGGAGCTGGTGGTCACCAGCCGGAAGGCGTTCTCCTACCTCGCGGCGAACAACGCCTACCGGGCGGCCTACTACGGCAGCGTAAACCCGTCCACGACGCCAACGGCGACGCTCACGCCACAGCAGATCAACGTGGTGCGCGGTAACTACTCGCTGCCGCCGATCACGTTCTACAAGGCGCAGGTGCGGGTGGACGGCAAGCCACGCAAGGTGCTGCCGGAAGACCTGTGGTGTCTGATCCCGCCGGACCGGGAGAAATGGGCGCAGACCCAGATCGGGGTGACGGCCGAGGCGCTGGTGCTCTCACGCGGCACGAACCCGGAGATCGTCCGCGAGGACGCGCCGGGCATCATCATCACCCGCGGGGTCCAGGACGACCCGGTGCAGATCTACACCAAGGGCGCCGCGGTCGGCATGCCGGTCATGCACACCCCGGACGCGCACATCGTGGCGAAGGTCCTGTGATGCCAGTGCCCCGACTGAAAGCCGCCGTGTATGTGCAGGACCCGGCCACGCGCGAGGAGCTGATCCTCCTGCCTGGCGAGGAGCCCGAACCGCGCCTCGCTGCCCTGGTGACGAACCCCGATGCGTGGGAGGTCTCGCCCGAGGGCGGCGGGCCGGAACCGATCGCGGTCGGCGAGCCGGACCCGACCGCCGAGAAGATGGTCGACCCGGGGTCGGCGGAGGCCGGCGGGGGCGGTGCGAAGAAGCCCCCGCCGCGCCGCTCGCGGTCCGCTTCGGTGTCGCCATGACCCCGCGGTCTGCTACCGGGGACCCCTCGGTGGCAGACCGCTCTCGTACAAGTGGAAGGGCAGGATGGTGGATGAGTTCCAGCGGTCGTGGCTGCTGGCGCAGCTCGGACCGGACACGGACTCAGCCGACCTGGAGCGCCGGTACTTCCGGCTGCGGTCGGTTCGGGCGGTGGCGCTGGAGGTGTTGGGGGAGCGTCGAGCGAAGCTGCTTGCCGACCCGCTGAAGGTCACCGTCGATGGTGTCGTGACCATGGATCTGCAAGAGAACTTGCGTGGCATCGAGCGGCAGATCGAGGCCGTACGTCAAACCCCGGCCCCCGACGACCCCGAGGGTGAGGGCGAAGAGGGGAACACTCTCGCGACGTCGGTCATCGTGCCATCACGCCTCTACCGATAGGAATGGCAGCCTGCTGCTGGCTTAGCCAGGCTGGGGGCAGGAGGTCCATTCTCGCTCAAGCATCGCGTGCACGACGGAGTCGCGCCACTGCCCGGCCTTTTGGATGTGCTCCCGGATGATGCCCTCTTCGACCATGCCCACGCCCGTCATAGTCTTCGCCGAAGCCTTGTTTTGCGGAGAGCGCGCTCCCCAGACACGGTGAAGATGCAGGTCCTCGAATGCGAGGCCGAGCAACAGACGCACGGTCTCCGTCCCGTAGCCAACGCCCCAGGCATCCGGGTGCAGCGCGAAGCCAAATGTGGCCGCGCGCTGCTGGTGCGGATCTGTGGCCAAGCGGCCGAACCCGATCAAGTGGCTGCTGTCGCGCTCGATGACGGCAACCGCGTACTCACTACGGGGCGTCGCCGTGGCCATGGCGATGGAGCGGGCCACGATGTGGTGCACCTCTCCGAGGGTCCGCGGCTCGAATGACAGGTGCTCTGTGGCCTCGTGGTTGCCGTAAATCGCGAACACCGCCTCCACATCCTCGAGGGTGAGTTCACGGAGATTCAGACGCTGGCTTGAGCGGCTAATCGGGTACATGCGGGGGACCTTACTCGCGAGGCCCTACCCCGGCAGCGCCGGGCGCCGCGGCGGAAAGATCTCGATCTCTTCCTGAAGTTCCCGGGCTGCGAGGGCAGTGCGAGCGGGCCCGCTCATGAGCGCCTGACGGACGCGCTGGGCCGAGACGATGATGCCATTGTTCCGGTGCGAGTACGGCAGGTCCAGGACGGGCCGAAGGGCCGCTGCGGCGCCTTCCAGATCTTCGCTGTGGAGCCGGACCAGGGCAAGATCGCACTGCGATCCAGCCAGATCACCGAAGGCCCAGAACGGGGCTTCGGGGTCGCTGAACGCCCGTACAGCCTCTTCCGCTTGGGACGCCAGATGAGCACCGCCGTGACCGAGCAGAGCCTCAGCCTCCACGCTGTAGTAGAGCTGCTTTTCTCGCGAGTAGGTGAGCAGACCGCCGAGTTCATCGAGGTCGTCCAGGACGACACGGTCGCGACGCTCGGTCGACAGCCGATTCACTGAGCGCACGGTGCTCTCGTCTCCCAGGACGGCGGCCGCCCGTGCCTCAAGGCCCAGGAGCCACAGACCGACAGTGCCTTTGAGGTTTGCCGCAATGTGCCCACCCTGCCGGGCGTAATGCATGGCGTCCGTGGGCCTGTCAGCCCAGTACGCGATGAGAGACTTGAGCCCTTCGACCAGCGCACTTAGCCCGTCATGCTCCGCATCCCTGGCATGGGACGCGGCGACCCGTGCCATCGTGCTCGCGTGGTCGCGCTGTTCCATGTCGTTGAAGCCCTTGGCTACGAGGAAGGCAAGCACACCAGCGTTGAAGTGGAGCTCTCGGAGCTGTGATGGCCGGACCCTGCCGCCCTCCAGCGTGCGGAAGACCTGCTCCTGTGTCTCCAGAAGATCGGTCCAGATCTCTGACAGGGGCTCACGTGGGTACGCGCCGACGAGTCGCACAAGGTCGTCGTTGAGCAAGCCCAATGTGTCGTCGCCGACCCTTTCGCGGTCCGCTCCTAGAAGAAACTGCTTCGCGCGCTGAACAGCCATCGCGCCCGTCCTTTTCATGTGATCCAGGTCCATGCCGAGGTTGGCACGGGGTGCAGCCGGTGACGTGCTGGACAGGGGGCGAAAGTCCGGAACGGTTCCCGCAGGAACCTCGGTCCACAGATCGGCGATGCTGTATCCGAGCATTTCCACGATGACCCTTCGGAAGGTCTTCTGTGGACGTCGTCCGTTGTAGAACCACGCCTCGAACGTTGATCGGGATGGATCTACGTTCTCAGCGCCTAACCGAGCAGCTGCCTCCCTATACGGCGGCAGGAAGTCGTCGAGGGTACGAATGTCCTGCTCTTCGAGGATGTACCGGAAGAACGTGCGCATGATGCCACCCATCCCATCCGCCTCAGCGCGTCACTGTGACGACGATAGAACGTCATCCCCAACAACTTGCCCCTCCAGACGGTGCTTAGACGAGCTGAGCACAGTTCAAGGAAGAGACGAGGAAAGACGTCAACTTCGCGCCGAGAAGCGAGGGAGGAACGAGGGTAGAGCCGTGCAGCCGTGATTGGAACGCTCATACAGCCCTTGCAGAGAGTGCTTGAGCGAGCACAATCATGGACTTCAGGAGCTTCCTCGTGTACGAGCAGTCGGCGGCGGTCTTCGAGCCCCCGAACCTGAGTGCCGCAGTGCCATGTGGCACCCGGGGGAACGGTCTGCTGGCGACCTTCTCCAGTCCGGAGCAGGCGGCCCAACCGACTTGCCTGGGCCAGGGGCGGGGTCTCCCATCCCGCCCAGCTGAGGTGCCGCCGCCCTGTCTGCGTCGCAGATCTGTCGGTGCCGTTCACTCGGTGCTGCGCAACCCCCCCCAGAGGACGTGATGAAGACGACTTCCGTCCGGCCGTTCAGAGCCGCACACTGCACTGCGGCAGCGAGGGAACCTGCCGCGTACTCCCACGTCCTTGACCGCGATGGCATGCGGATGAGGTTTCCGATCAGTGCCCGGAGCGGCCAAGACAGTATTCCCGCACAGGACGCGCGGCTTGTCCGGGTGATGCGTCATCTGGCCAAGACATGCCTGGACAACTGCGGCCTCGCCGATATGGCCGACGATGTGGAACTTGTCGTCTCTGAGCTGATCACCAATGCCATCCAGCACAGCCACGGCACGCAGATCACCATGACGCTTCGCCTCGTCTCCGAGGTTCTACGGCTCACCGTGCGGGACGACACCCGCTGTCGGCCTCGCATCCAGCGTCTGCGTGATGATGCAGAGGACGGCCGTGGTTTGTTCCTCGTTCGGCAGATCGCCGAACAGCACCGGGGCTCTTGGGGGATCAGCCCCGACGGCACTATCACCTGGTGTGCCCTTCCCATCCGGAGGCGCTGATGCCTACTCCGGCGATCACCATGTCCACGAAGCAGAGAAATCCTCCTGACGTCGAACAACTGACGCCGTCATTGGACATCGACACCCTGGCGCGCATCCTGGCCGCATTCCGGGACTGGGACCCACTCGACTGGGACACGATCTTCGAAGATCTGGCTGCCGTCTTGGGCCAGGAGGCGCCTGAACACTATGAGCTCGTCGGCCTAGCTGACCGCCTTCACAACGCCCTCTTCCGACTCGTCAGCATCGCTTCGGCCGGCCACGCGTATGAGAAGGATCAGGAAGCGGTTGTGCTGATCAAGCGGGCCCGCACCTTGGATTCCGGGGAGCTGCCGGATGACCGTTGGAAGGCCCTAGGCCACGTTCGCCGACTGGGCTGGGCCACCAACGAGCTGATGGAGCGCCTTTCCCGGACCGGATACATCGATGCTGCGGTCTGACCGCGTCAACAGGACCACCCCTGCGTCTGGTGGGGGAGGGCCGGCCGCCGCCCCTGCTCCAGCTGCCAGGAAGGGAGGGGCGGCGGCTAGACCAGGCGTTATGCGGACCCACTACTCCCTCTTCGGCGTTTTCATCCCGTTCCCCCGCGGAGTCTCGAGGCCGCCGAAGAGGGGCTTTACCCGCAACGAGCACACATCCGAGAGGACGAATATGCGTCGGGACCAGTGCCCGTCACCCACCGGCTGGCTGCCGCCTGACCGTCCCGGTGCTGGGCCTCGGCGTCCACGACCACGTCAGTACTTCGCGGGCGATGTGCGTGTGCCGTACATCGCTGCGTGGACAGGCGAGAACGCGCCTCCGGCCGTGATCACGACGCGACACGGTTGTGGTGGTATGGGCATCGGTTACGCGGACGAATACGGTATCGCCGACCGTCGCCGGGGTGCGCTGTGGATCCGGGTGCCGGTCAAGCCTGGGGCTGGCGCACCACTGCTCGACCGCGTTCACGCCGTGCGCCAGCGGCAGGCGATGAACCACACGCTGTGTCGGTACTGCGGCCGACCCACCGATGACCGGCCCGATGGGCGGCATCTGTTCTTGCTGCACGCAGGGGCCGGCAGGCCGGTCACAGATGGGGAGAGGACGGCCACGCCGCCGGTATGCGATGGCTGTGCCCTTGAGGTACTGGGCCGTCCTTCCGTATGGAGGGAGTGTGCGGCGGCGCTGGTGGAGAACGCCACAGCCTGGGGCGTGGCCGGGATTGTGTACGCACCCGAGACCCTTAGACCGGTGCCCAGCGAGGGCGGTGAGCCGTTCACGCTGGTGGCGTACGACGACCCGCGACTGCCTTGGACCCTCGCCTGCCGCGAAGTCGTCGCGCTCCATGGCTGCACGGCCGTGGACCTTGACGACCTGACGGAGCACACCGCCACCTGAGCCCTCTATCCCCGTGCCAACGCACCAATACCTATCGAAACGAGAAAGGGTCGTTGTGGTCAGCCAACCGCCAGGCCGATTGAGGCTTTCCTCTCGCGAGCGCGAAGCTCTCCAGCACATAGCGAGCGGTATGACGCCGGCAAAAGCGGCCGCGGAGATGGGTGTGGGGACATCCAGAGTGAACGACTGCCTACGGTTCGCCTTGGTGAAGCTGGGCTCCCCCGAACGGCCGGGTGCCGTGCACCGGGCCTACATGCTGGGGGAAATCCCCCCGCCCGAGCACACAAATGACGGTGCGGACCTCGTGCTCAGCGCGGGTCAGTACGAAGTTCTCCGCGGTTTGGCAGGCGGTCAGGATCTGCCATGGATCGCTGCGAACGGCAGGGTGCATGTGGACATCGTGCGCAGGGATGTGCGTGCACTGATGGCACTGGTGGGCGCCGAAACCCCAGAGCATCTTGTCCGTCGTGGCTGGGAGCTCGGCGTACTCGGACCGGCACCGGATAAAGCCCCGGTCCCCCGGCTGTCCGGGGCCCAGGGTGAACTCCTGATGGGACTGATCCAGGCAGCTACTCATGAGTGACCCGTCCTCTGCTCTCAGACACTCGCCTAAGCCGCTCATCTATCACGATCGCAGCTGAGCCTTCTGCGACCGCCATGAAAAGCACGAGCCAACCGCCTTTGGGAATGTAGCCATGACTGCCAACCTGAAAGATCTCCCTCGCATTCCACGAGGGAAGAGGCTTACCGGGAATGCCCGTGAACGCTTCCGTGAGAGCGTTAGTGTCGTCTATTTAAGCGACCCCGACGTGAGCATCAGGGATATAAGTGACGCTACAGGGCGCTCATTCGGGTTTATTCACACGATGCTCAATGAAGCAGGTGTAGAGCTGCGTCGACGCGGCGGAGCGTATCCTCGCGATAAGACGCTGGAGACTTAGAATTTCGGCAAGCGGAGAGCAATACGGTCATAAGGACGATGGTTCTCCGCGCGCTCGAATGGTTGGCCTGTCGAGGGGAGATGATGACGATTACTGCTCCGGATATGGTGCAGAGCCAAGTCGGTGTGCTCAACAAGGTGTCTGCGATCCTCGCCGTGCTGGAAGAGGGACCGGCGCATCTGGAAACGGTGATTTCCGAAACCGGCCTGAAACGTCCCACGGTGCATCGACTCGTTCTCGCTATGCAGGAGCTGGGCCTGGTCGAGGCCGACCAACAGGAGCAGTTCATTATCGGTCCGAGGCTGATTCGCCTGGCAAGAGCGGCGCACCAGGCGATCGCTGACCGTGAACTGCGGCAACAACTCAGCGTGCTACGGACCACAACCGGCATACGATATGTCCGCCTCGAACAGCGTTGCGACGATCAGCGGATCTGCATCGCCGAGGACCCGCGACTCAACTCAGCGGCCAGTGACCGCAAGCCAGCCAGGACAGCGGCGATCGGAGAAGACCCCGTCTCGCGTGTTTTCCTTGCCTGGCGGGGGCTCAGCCAGGGCCACGAAGTCTGGAGCGATGCCGCTACGCGCTCCGCTATACGATGTCGTGGCTGGGTACAGGGCGTTGCCGACAGGGGCCTGGTTCTGGCGGTGGCGGTGCGCGGCCGTAATGGAGAACTGGCCGCCGTCCTGTCGCTATCCAGCCACTTGCAGCGGACACGCCGCGAAGCCTCGTACGGCCACGAAGTAATCACGGTCGCGATCGAGGCCGCCGCCCGCATTTCCAACCACCTCCGCGCCAAAGAGACAACCGGCCTGGCCAAGGGGCTGGAAGACCGCACCCAGCGAGTCGGACCACGGTCCATCGAATAGGCCCCGTTCGGGGCACCGGTTGATGCCGGGTCCCGGTGCCCCGAGCGGTATCAAAGAGGAAAGAAGCACTCACGAGGGAGAAGAAGTGACAGTTCTCGCCTCCGAACCGCTGTAGGAGCAGCATGCGAATCTGATGCAGCACCTGGCCGAGATGTCGCCCTTCCTAAGTGAGCGGTGACACCTCTGTTTGTTAGCGCCTAACTGGGTCGCGCTGGCCCACATACGGGCCAGGGCGACCGCAGGTGGCGATCACCACCGTACCGATACCGGACTCCTGAAAGGAGCGCGCTTTCGCATGGGTGCGATTAACGTGCTGTGCTGGAATTTCGAGCGCAACGGCGCAGACGACCCGGCCAAGCGCCTTCGGGCGCATGAGAAACTGGCTTCCCTTAAACCACACCTGATCCTCCGCCAGGAGATGTGGGGCGCGGAGGCCAACGGCAATACGATCATTTACGAGTTGGAAGGCGCGCTCGGCTTGCGCGGGTGGCTTGGCCCTAAGTCGTGCACCGCTGTCTTCGCCGACCCCAGCGTCTTTCGGGCTGTGCGGGAGTGGCCGGACACCGGACCCATGTGGGTTCTGCCGCCCGCGGCACTGACCATGCGCTACGTGCCTGCGGGCAATGAAGCCACCCCCCTGTCCGTGGTCTCCTACCACCTCAACTACGCCTCGGCCACACACCGGCTCGCCGAAGCCGAGTGGCTGACGACCTGGGCAGACAAGAGGTGGCCCATCCCGGGCGATGACAACCTCACCATCCCGGCGATCCTCGGCGGCGATAACAACGGGTATCCCGTCCGCGGTGCGGCTGGTGATCCGGCGCTGCCCGACATGGCGAAGATCCGTGATCGTCGGCACCGTCTCCACCGCTCGTATGTCGGCCCGGACGGCAGGCGGCAGATGGACACCCGCGTGGACGAAACCCTGCGCACCGCTGGACTGGAGGATGTCGCCCGGTACCGGGCGACCCTCCCGTGCGGCAGTGCGACCGCAGTGTCACGTACGGTTGACGGTTGCTCGACACACGGCCCAGACGCGCGCATCGACAGGATTTACGTCACCACAGACCTGCTGGCTGCGGTGGCCAGCGTCGATGTCATCGAGGTGCCGCTCGACGTATCTGATCACCACATCGTCCGTCTCCGCCTGGACGGCGACCGGCTTTCGGACATCCTCAACCGTCAACCAGTCGGAATCGGCGCGACTCACGGCCAGCTCGGCGAGCACGTTCGAGAAGGAGTGCCCCAGTGACTAACGTCCCCGACGTGACTACAGAACAGACCCAACACCCGGACGCGATCGATCAGTTGCGCGAACAGATGATCGCCAAGCTGCGCGAGTTGAAGGCACTCCGCACCGACGCTGTCGAGCAAGCGTTCCGCGCCGTCCCTCGTCACCTCTTCCTGCCCGAGGTGCCGCTGGAGAAGGCGTACGCCGCCGAGTATTCGCTGACCACCAAGAGGGACGAACAGGGAGTCTCGCTCAGCTCGGTCAGCGCGGCCCGTATCCAGGCGTTCATGCTCGAACAGGCCGACATCCGCCCGGGTATGCGGGTGCTGGAGGTCGGCTCCGGAGGCCCCAACGCTGCACTGATCGACGAACTCGTCGGTCCGGACGGCGAGGTCACCACCATCGACATTGATCCCGACGTGATCGACCGCGCCAACCGACTGCTGCCCGCTGCCGGGTACGGGCGGGTACACGCGCTCGTCGTAGACGGAGCGGAGGGCGAGCCGCAGCACGCCCCATACGACCGGATCGTGCTGACCGTCGAGGCGCCCGATCTTGCGAAAGCCTTGGTGGACCAGCTCACCGGGAACGGGCGGATCGTTGTGCCGCTGCGCCTGCGCGGTCTGGACTGGTCCGTCGCCTTCCACCGCGAAGAGGGGCGCCTGGTGGCCCGCGACTTCGAAGTCTGCGGATTCGTCCCGATGCGCGGGGCCGGGGCGCGGAGTGAGCAGTTGGTCATGCTCCACGAGGGGGAAAACGAAGAGGTCGGCCTGCGGCTGGACGATGTGCATGTCAATGCCGAGCAGATGCGCAAGGCGCTGCATCAGCCGCGGAGCGAGGCATGGGCCGGAGTGACCCTGGGCCTGGGCCTGCCGTACGACGACCTGGAGCTGTGGCTGGTCTCCGTCCTGCCCGAGTTCGCCCTACTCACGGCCACCCGCCAGGCCCGGGACCGCGGGGTGGTTTCCTCCTGGTCGCGGCGGGGCGTGGCCACCCTCCTCGACACAGCCACCGGGTCGTTCGCCTACCTGACGATGCGGCCGACGACCCCGGAGCGGAAGGTGTTCGAGTTCGGCGCGGTCGGGCACGGCCCGGAGGCCGCCAAGACCGCGGATCGGCTGATCACAGAGATCCAGACGTGGGATCGCGACCACCGTGGCCAGACGCCTGAGCTCGCGGCCTACCCGGCCGGTACCCCCGATGACCAGCTCCCTGCGGGGCGCGTCCTGGACCGGCCCGCGTTCCGCTTCACGATCTCCTGGCCCGCTGGGCGGTAAGTCCACGGGACAGGCGCATGTGCACATCCTCAACAACCTCTGGAGGAACGGTGGACACCGTCGGAACGCGCACGACCGACAGCGACTTCGACCTGGACGTGACCTTCGCTGAGAAGGGTTCGCCCGTTGGGGAGCTGATGAACAAGACCAGCGACAACTGTGGCAGCACAACCGAGAGCGCCTGCGCCGGCTGCATCACCGACTAATCGGAGCCGACGTTGAAGCCCGGGGGGGGGCGCCCCCGCCGCGCCGCCCCCGCGGGGCCCCCCCCACGCGGCCCCCGCCCGCGCGGCGCGGCGGGGGGGGGGGGTGC
>NZ_JBHYVB010000001.1:45168-70318 GCF_042750115.1 Streptomyces sp. NPDC059455 | reverse complement strand
ACCCCCCCCCACACTGGCCCCTCCCCCCCCGGGTGGCCCGCCGCCCGCCTACATCCCAACCGCGGGGTGGTTTGGCTTCTGGGGGGGGGCCGCGCGGGGGGGGGCCCGGCACCGGGCGGCCCTGAGCACCGGGACAAGGCACGAGAGGGGAGGCTGCGGGTGTATCGCTACGTGGATGCGGCCCTGGTACGGGCGTCTGCCCACCAGAGTGGACTGAGGCTGCCGCCGACGCCTGAACCATCCGGCGACACCGATGCGGACACCGGCCGGTGGCGGGAGTGGGCAGAGCGGGTGTGGGCCGTCGGGCCGGTCGCAGAAGCGATCGAGCTGGCCAGCCCCCACCTCTCCTACCGCATCCGGGAAGTCACGGCCGGGGACGGGCGGCCCAAGCAAGTGCGGCGGGCCGTGCTCTCCCTGGCCCGCTATGTGCTGCGCTTGCAGCACCGTCCCACGCCGTTCGGCTTGTTCGCCGGGATCGCCCCGGCTCGCATCGCCGAGAGTCTGTCGGTGCACTGGGGAGACCGGCACCGTCCCACCGCACGGGTAGACGCAGTGTGGCTGGCGGACGTGATCGCTCGCCTGGAGGCATGCCCCGAGTTGCTTCGCCGTCTGCCGGTTGTGGCGGATTCCACCTGCTTCGTGCGGGACGAACGGCTGGTGGTGCCCTGCCAGCAACCAGCCCACGACGCGAAGCATGGACCCGGCGAAATAGGCGTGCGCCACACCCGCGCCGTCAAGACAGTCCTGAACTCCAGCACGTCGCCCACCACCATCGACGCACTTGCGGGCAAGCTCGCCGCCGACTACCCCGACACGTCGGCCGAGACCATCGAGGCCCTGCTGGTCGAGCTGGTGGCCCGACGCATCCTGCTCACCGCCCTACGCCCGCCGATGACCGCCACCGACACCCTCGGCCACGTCCTCGACCAACTCGACACTGCCGGCGCCGAGGGCATCGAAGCCGTAGCTCCCACCGTGCGCGCACTACGGCAGATCCGGGCGACACTGACCAGGCACACCACTGCGCCGCCGGAAGAACGGCGGGCACTGCGCGCCTTCACCACCGAGACGATGACGGCCCACTCCCGTGCCGTGGAACAGCCCCTGGCCGTCGACCTGCTCCTCGACTGTGCACTGACACTGCCGAAGCACGTTGCCCGTGAAGCAGAGAACGCCGCGAGCGCGCTGGCCCGACTGACGGCATACCCGTCCGGCTCGCCAGCCTGGCAGGACTACCACGCGCGAGTCCTGGACCGGTACGGGCCCGGCACCCTGGTCCCCGTCCAGCAGCTCACCGACCCCGACACCGGACTGGCCTTCCCGGCCGGATACCGCGGCTCGCTCCTGCCCCGCCACGCTCCGGGGCTGAGCGCACGCGACGAACAGCTGCTCGCTCTGGCACAGCGCGCCGCGCTCGAGGACGCCCGCGAAATGGTCCTCACCGACGCGATGCTGGACAACCTCGCACCGGGACCGGTCGAACTGCCACTGCCCCACATCGACATTCGCTTCCGCCTCCAGGCCCCCACTCGCCAAGCTCTGCAAGACGGCGACTTCACGCTCGTCGTCAACGGAGTCGCCCCGGCGGCGGGGGCCACCGCGGGTCGCTTCCTCGACCTTCTCGACGCAGCGGACCGCGACCGGATGACAACCGAGTACGCTCGCCTGCCCACGCTGGACGGTGACGCGATTCGAGCCCAGCTCTCCAGTCCCCCACTGAACGTGAGGACGGAGAACGTAGGCCGGGCTCCGGCTCTTGGCCCGCACCTGATATCCCTGGCAGAACATCACACCGTCCCGACAGTCCCCCTTCAGGACCTGGCGGTCACCGCAGACGCCAACCGGCTGTACTTGATCCAGCTCTCCACCGGTCGGCCCATAGAACCCGTCCTGTTGAACGCCGTGGACCTTAAGACGTTCACCCACCCGCTGGCTCGACTGCTGTGCGAAGTGCCCCGAGCCCGCGCCGCCGCATTCGGGCCCTTCGACTGGGGAGCCGCCGCTTGCCTGCCGTTCCTTCCCCGCGTCCGCTATCGCCGCGCCGTCCTCGCCCCGGCCACCTGGCGGCTCACGAGCGCCGAACTGGCGGGCCCCCAAGCCTTGCCATCCCAATGGACCGACAGCCTCACGGCCTGGCGACGGCGCACTCACGTCCCCGGCACCGTGTATCTGGGGGATGACGACAAACGCCTTCGCCTGGACCTGGACCACACCGCCGACACCGCACTGTTGCGCGTCGAACTGGACCGCACCGGACAGGCAACACTGCGGGAAGCGCCCGATGAAGCGGCGAACGGATGGCTCGACGGGCGAGCCCACGAGATCACCTTGGCGCTCGCCTCCACCCGTACCCCTACCCCGCCCGCGGGGCGCCGCATCCCCACAGCGATCTCCCGGGCAGAGGATGGACACCCGCCTGGCTCCCCGACGTGGGCGTTTCTCAAGCTGTACGGGCACCCGGACCGTGCGGCGGACATCCTCACCCGCTACCTTCCCCGCCTCCTCGACAGCTTTGAACGCCAGCCCGAGTGGTGGTTCGTGCGCTACCGCGACCCGCACGATCACCTGCGGCTACGGTTCCGCCTCCCGCGCCCGGAAGCATTCGGCGACATCGCGGCCAAGGCTGCGACCTGGGCTCGGAACCTGCGGCAGCGCGGGCTGCTGAGCACCGTGCAATGGGACACCTACTACCCCGAGACCGGCCGCTACGGCGCCGGTGCGGCGATGGACGCCGCCGAGACAGTGTTCGCCGCCGACTCCGCCGCCGCCCTCGCACAGATGACCCTCACCGAGCACAGCGGCGCACATCCACACGCCATCACAGCCGCCAGCCTCGTAGACCTCGCGGTGTCCTACACCGGCGACACCCACACTGCGATGCACTGGCTGATCGACCACATCACGACCGAGAGTGCACCGCACTCCGCCCGCGCCCTCCACACCGAGGCGATGCGTCTGGCCAACCCCAGCAGACGCTTCGCAGCAGTGCGTGAGCTGCCCGGCGGCGCACGGCTCTCCAGCGCCTGGGCGGCCCGCCATCAAGCAGTGGAGAACTACCGCGCCACGCTCACCCCCGACGACCGACCCGTCCAGGACGTACTGCCCTCTCTGATGCACCTGCACTACCTGCGCGCGGCCGGAATCGACACGGTAGGCGAGAACATCTGCTCGCGCCTCGCCCGGTCCGCCGCCCTGGCCTGGATCGCCCGAAGCAAAGGAGCCCACGCGTGAACATTCCCACCACCGGCCCCGCCCCCTCGCCGGAGGACACCCACGCCCTTGCCACCCAGACGGCACACTCCCAGTCGCTGGCCGATGGCGCCGCCGGCATCGCCCTCTGGCACATCGAACGCGCCCACCGAGGCCAGGGCCCCCAGAGCAAGGCCCACGCCATCCTCGCCACCTGCGTCAACGACCTCATCACCGACGACAACGCCGCCCTGTACTTCGGGGCACCGGCCGTCGCCTTCGCACTGCACACCGCGTCCACCGGCAACGGCCGCTACGCCAAGGCCCTGCACGCCCTCGACACCCAAATCACCCAACTCACCCAGCGGCGCACCCAGGCCGCCCACGCAAGGATCGATCGTGGCGAACGCCCCCACGCGAGGGAGTACGACCTCTTCTACGGGCTGACCGGACTGGCCTCCTACTTACTGTGCCGCGACCGGGACAGCCAGACGCTGCGCGAGACCCTGGCCTACTTGGTGCGGCTGACGCTTCCGCTCGACGGCGACGAGGAGCAACTACCCGGCTGGTGGACCCCGTTCGACCCGACCGGCCACCGTTCGGAGAAGTTTCCCGGCGGCCATGCCAACCTCGGCATGGCTCACGGGATCAGCGGCGTTCTGTCCCTGCTCGCCATCGCAGCGCGGCAGGGGTGCGTCGTGGACGGCCAGACCATGGCGATCCAACGGATCTGCGACTGGTTGGACCTCCAGCGTCAGGACACCGAAATTAGCCCGTGGTGGCCACAGTGGATCACGCTGGCAGATCACCGCACAGGCGCGGTGACACAGTCCGGCCCCCTGCGGCCAAGCTGGTGCTACGGCACCCCCGGTCTGGCCCGAGCCCAGCAACTCGCCGCCTTGGCCCTTGGTGATGCCGAACGCCAGCGCATGGCCGAACATGCCTTGCTCTCCTGCCTGGCCGACTCCGCGCAGCTCGCGCACATCCGCGATGCCGGGATCTGCCACGGAGCCGCTGGCCTGCTCCATACCGTCCACCGGGTCGCCCAGGACGCGGCCGTGGCGGGATTCGAAAACCATCTCTCCCGCCTGCACGCCCTGGTGCTGGAGCAAGAACTGCCCGAAGACAGCGGATTCCTCAACGGCACGGCGGGCCGCGCGCTCGCGCTGATGACTGCGGAGTCGAACGGCGCCGTGGCCTCCGGCTGGGACGCCTGCCTCCTGTCGGGCTGACCGCTCCCCCTCCCGCCCCCGTACGGACCGTCGAGAGGACCCGCCCCGTGGCGCCGAACACGTACGTCACCGAGGACAACGTGCTGGCCGTCCTCGCAGGCGTACCACTGGACCAGGTCGCCGCGCAGGTCCCCACGACGCCCGCCGACCTCGACGACGCCATCGAGGTGTACCGGGCCGCCGGACGCGCGGCCCTCGAAGCCCAAGCCCAAGAGCGTGGCTGGTTCCAGGTCCGCGTCCAGTTCACCGACTGGCACACCGCCGAGCGGAGCGCCGCCGCCCACCTGAGCCCCCGTCTACGCGAGGCCCAGGAGGCGGGGACACTCACCGACTGGTGGTTCCTACGCAAGCACCCCTGCTGGCGGCTGCGCTGTCGTCCAGGCCCGAAGTCCACCAGAGCCGACATGACCACCGCCATCACCGCTCTTTTGGATGGGCTCGCCGACGACGGCACCATCGAGCGGTGGTGGAAACCATCCCTCTACGAGCCGGAAACCCTCGCCTTCGGCGGGCCCGAGGGCATAAGCCTCGCCCACGACCTGTTCCACGCCGACAGTCTCGGCACCCTGACCTACCTACGGCACAACGCGACCAGCGCGCAATTCGAAGAGCCAGTCGGCCGTAAGGAGTTGTCAATCCTGCTGTGCACCACCTTGTTCCGCAGCGCCCGCCAGGACGCACACGAACAAGGCGACATCTGGCACCGCGTCGTACGCGAACGCCCCCTCTCGGCGGAACCCCCCTTGGGTCGACTGCGCCGCATGTTCCCCGGCTTGAGGCGGCTCATGAACCTGGACACCTCACCTACCAGCACGCTCTTTGCCGCCGACGGGCCACTCCCGTTCGCCGTCTCCTGGTTCAACGCGTTTACCACCGTAGGGCGCGGCCTGGCCGATGCCGCCCATGACGGAACCCTCGAGCACGGCTTGCGCGGCGTCCTCGCCAACCACGTGATCTTCCACTGGAACCGTCTCGGCCTGCCCGCTGGAACCCAGGGCATCCTTGCGCGGGCCGCCCGCGAGGCCCTGATGAACCCGGCCCTCGACCCTGCGGGCGACTGATGTACCCCAAACCCGAAAATCCTGAGGTTGTGGACCGGATGTGCACCGCTCACCAGCGCGCCCGAAACGCCCTGGGCCTACGGCTCGGCCCTGACGGGAGCGAGGCGTGGGGCTGGAGGGGCAGGACACTGAGCCGACCCGTCACCGCGCCCGATGGGCTCGCCTGGCTCCGCCTCGCCTGCTCACCTACCGGCCAGAGCGACCGCACCTTCTGGGACGGCTCCCTCGAAGCCGCGAACGCTATCCCGGCAACGGTGCCCCGTCCTCGGCTCCGCGAGGTGCACGACTTCGCCGACCAGGTGTGGGAGTACCGAGCCGAACTGTACGACCACGTCGCTGTGCGTCCCATAGGACGGTCCCCGACCCTGACGACGACGCCTGACTTGCCATCGTCGTGGTGGACGGCATTGCGCTTGGCACTCGACGACACAGCCACGGTCGCCACCGACCGCCGCACCACCGACCAGCAGTACCTCGACTGGGCCATGCCCCGGTTTCTCGGTACCCCCATCGAGACCCGAGCGCCATCATGGACCACCGCCCACGGCGACCTCCACTGGGCCAACCTCACTGGACCCCGCCTCAAGATCTTCGACTGGGAAGGCTGGGGCCTGGCACCGACCGGCTATGACGCCGCCACTATCCACAGCTACAGCCTTCTCGTGCCTGGCATGGTCATCCGCATCCGTAACGAATTCGCGGACATACTCAGCACCGAGTCCGGCCGATTCGCCGAACTGGTCGCCATCACCGAACTCCTGCACAGCACCACCCGCGGCGACAACCTCCGGCTTGCCGACCCACTCCGTCGGCGCGCGGCGCACCTCCTGAGGCGCGCAGTACCCAGCTCCTTGCGCACCACAGCCGGGGGAGGGTAGCTGTCCGACAGCCGCCCTAGCATCGGTTGAATGGACTGCCACGACTCCGCTCGCCACCACGTCCGGATCACTGCCCGTGGGGGCCAAGCGACCGTTGAGGTCGACGGTGAGCGAGTAGACCCCCGCGCCGTCGGTGCCTACACCATCACCCAGATCGTGGGCGAGCCCGCCCAAGTTCTCCTCCACGTTACCGACCACGGCAGCGACCAGTGGTCGGGGATGGCGCGGGTCTCCGTCGCCGACGTCCCTGACCCGGGCCCGGCCGCCGCCGTGTTCCTCGACGCGATCGACCCGGAAGCCCTGGAGCGTGCCGCGCTGGCCCGGCCGGACCTCGGCACCGAGCCGTACTCGCTGACGAAGGCGATGCTCATCCAGCTCGGGGAGTGGGCCCGTGGCCTTTGACGTCGACGGCGTCCGCCGCGTCGTCGGTCGCATCCTGGACGACAAGCTGGAGGCATGGCGGGACAGCGCGGGCCGTACAGACGACGTGCTGGACGAGAGCACCGGCAAGCTGGTCCCGCCGACACCGGATGAGGAACTGGTCTGGGACGGGCTCGGCGCGGTGATGCCGCTCGGCCGCCCGGCCATCACCCAGCCCATGGAAGGATCGGTTGCCGTCGAGCCGCCGACCACCGACTACCAGGCCGTGCTGCCCATCGACGCCCCGGTGCTGAGACGCGACGACGTGATCCGTGTCGCCGGTTCCGTCCGTCCCGGAGGCCCCCGCGACCCGCTGTTGGTCGGCCGCCGGTTCCGTGTCTCCGACGAAGCAGTCGGTACGTACAGCGTGGTCCGTATCGTCCGGGTCCAGGTGATCGACTGATGGCCCCGGCGAACCCACATCCCAACGCCCACCCGGACGCGACCGCCTTTCGCGACCCGATCGCGCTGGCCGCCGCGCTCGCCCGCATGGGTCCGGCGACCCGCGCCCGCACGCGGACGATCACCCGTCACCACGCCATGCTGCTGCGAGTCCGCATCCAGCGGAACGCCAGTGGCAGGCCCGGCCCGAACGTGATCACCGGCCAGTACCGGGCCTCCTGGGACGTGCGGCTGCGTACAGGAGGCGGGGAGGTGACGGCGGAGGTGTTCTCCGACGCGCCGCAGGCGAGACGGCTGGAGTACGGCTTCGTCGGTGTGGACAGCCTCGGGCGGCACTACCGGCAGCCGCCGTTCCCGCACGTCGAGCCCGCATTCCGGCAGACCGAACCGGCGTTCATTCAGGCACTGGCGGACGGGGTGCTGCCGTGACTGCCCGCCTGCCGGTGACCCGCGCGCTCGCCGACCTGGTGGAGCATGCCACGGGCCGGCCGTGCGGCATCGGTGAACTCCCGCGTGTGCAAGGGAGATCCGGTTGGCGGGCTGCGTCCACCCCGTACACCGTCCTCGACTCGTTGCCCGCCGAGTTCACGGGCCCGCCGCTGTGGGACTGGCACGCCGATGCGGCCTGGTCCTACCAGATCACCTCGGTCGGGGAACGAGTCGATCAGGTGGAATGGCTGGCCGATCGCGTGCGCGTCGGCGTCGTCGGCCGGATCGACGGTCGCTGGAGCCACGACCTGCGTATTCCCGAAGCCCTCGTCATCGACCGGGAGTTGACGTACGACGCCGGAGGGGAGCCCTCGGTGTCGGCGGCAGGCGCTATCGTGTCCTACGTGCAGCGGTTCACGATCACCGTGACCCCTGCCTGAAGGAGCGTTTCTTTCATCCTCACCGCGGAGGCCCGCGCGGACGCTGGGCCCCAGGCCAGGCGAACCCCCTTTGAACCTCAAGGGGCAGGGCCTCGGCACGGGACGCTGCCCCAGAAGTGGGAGCGGACCTGTGTCCCTGAAGAAGCCGTCCACTCAGACCCGATTCCTTCGGCGCGGCATCTCCAAGATCTACTGGCTCAAGAAGATCAACGATCCGAAGTGGCCGTCGCGCACCGAGATCTCCGAGCCGAACCGGTTCGACCTCACCCAGGCCGTCTCGGACATCGAGGGCTGGGCGCTGGAGAACGACCCGATCGAGACCCCTGACATGGGGAGTACCTTCAACTCCTCAATCCCGGGCAACGACAAGGCCGAGAACTCCAGCCTGACGTTCTACGAGGACCGGCACTCCGACGCGGTCGAGCAGCACCTGCCCAAGGGCGCCGAGGGCTACGTCGTGCTGCTGCGCAAGGGCGACATCCCCGGCTCCCGCTCTGTGGACGTCTTCCCGGTACAGGTCGCCACCCGCGCCGCGACCTACTCCACCGGGAACGAGGCCGCCAAGTTCAAGGTGACCTTCACCATCACGGACGAGCCGTCGCTCGACGCCGTCGTTCCGGAGGCGTTCCACACCCTCCCGAAGCCGCCCGAGGACTGCGACGACGACCACGACCACACCCACGGTCACGGGGAGCATGACGACGAGCACGTTGACGTCACCGTCGTGAGCACCACCAAGACCGCCGCGACCGTTACCGAGCACGGCGAGGACTGAGCGTGTCGCGCCCCGCACCGGCCAAGCGCCCCTCCCCTCCCCGCGAAACGCTGTCGGAGGGGGCGTGGGCGGCCAGGATGAGTCGCCTGCGCCAGCGCCCCCGTCCGCAGAACAAGCTCCGCATCTGCGACGACGACCAGCTGCGGCAGCGAGTCGAGGAAACCGCGCAGGCCGCCCAGCGCGCCCGGCTTTTCGCCGAGGCGTCCCCGGCGGACGGTCTCGCTGAGCAGCGCGCCAGCGAGGCAGAGGCAGCAGCTGAGAAGGCCCGCGCTGCGTTCGATGACGCCTCGGATTTTCTGACGTTCCTGGCCCTACCGCGTCCCGTCCTTGAGGAGCTGATCGCTCAGCACCCGCCGACCGAGCAGCAGGCCGAGGAAGGTGCGATCTTCAATCCGGACACCTTCCCCGCCGCACTGGTCTCGGCCGCCTCACGCGACGGGATGAGCCGTGAGGAGGCCGATGAGCTGCTGACTACGTGGTCGGCGCCGGATGCCAACGCGCTGTGGGACGCGGCTTGGCAGGTCCAGCAGGAGAGCCGGGTCGAGCTGGGAAAAGGCTGAGCCGTGACACACAGCTTCGCGCCGAGCTGGAGCTGTGCGCCGCCTACGGCATCCCACACTCCCAGCTCCTCGGCGGCGACGGCCGCTGGTCGGAGCTGGACCGGGCCAAGGCGTTGGCGTGGGCGGAGCGGCAGCGGGCGGTGTGCCCGGAGTGCCACACCCGGCTGGAGGAGTGGGACCGAAAGCGCGGCGGCGACCCGCACGCCTACGTCACCGACACCCTGCGCTGCCCCGGCTGTGAGCTGATCGAGCAGGAACGCGACCACGTCCCCACCGACCGGTCCGGCTACGGCGTGAAGATCCAGCTCCTGCCCCGGACCCTGCACCGCGACCACACCTGAACAACCCCGCACGACCGACGTAAGGAGGCCCAGGGCGGTGGCCGGGTTCACCCTGACCGTGGCGATGCGCGCCGAGGTCCGCGACCTGATCGCGGGTTTCCGTGCTGCCTCTGGTCAGGCACGCACCTTCGCCGACCGCACCGCCGCCGCCAACCGCTCGCTGGCCCGCCTGGACGCCAATGGCGCACGTCTGGCGAGCCAGTTCGCTGCGCTGAACCGCTCCAGCCGTGCAGCCGTCGGCGAGCTGAACCGCATTGCCGTCCGCGCCGCAGCCGCCCGCGCCAGCCTGCGCGCGGCCGGGGACGACGGAGCCCGCTCCATGTCCCGCCTTCAGCGCGCCACGGCAGGCGCAGGCAGGCGCGGAATGTCCGCCACCAACATGCTCGCGGGCGGCAGCCTGCTCCTGGGCGCGAGCGAGATGGTCCAGGAGGGCAACCGCTACCAGAAGCAGATGAATTTGTTCCGGGCGGTCACCTCGGCCACCGCAGGACAAATGAAGCGCGCCGCCGTCGTGGCGCAGGAACTCGGTAACGACCTGTCGCTTCCGGGCTCGACGGCGGCCGACGCCGCCGAGGGCATGGTCGAGCTGAGCAAGGCGGGCTTCCGCGCGGATCAGTCCATCGACGCCGTACGTGCCTCGCTCCAGCTCGCCTCGGCAGCCGACGTCAACGCCGCCACCTCTGCTCGGTACTTGGGCGACATCATGGATCAGTACGGTCTCAGTGCTGATCAGGCGTCGCGGTCCGCGGACACGCTGGCCGCCACGGCGAACAACGCCTCCGGCTCCATCACCGACATCTACTACTCGATGCGATACGCCGGACCGGTCGCCAACGCGCTCGGCGTCTCGCTGCAGGACACCGCCGCGGCGGTCGGCATGCTCGGCAAGAGCGGCATTTTGGGGCAGACGGCCGGAACCAGCTTGCGGGGGATCTTCGCGAACCTTGCGGCGCCGACCCCCCAGATGAAGGGCGCCCTGAAGGACTTGGGGATCGACGCCTGGGACGCGCAGGGCCGTTTTAAGGGGCTGCGCGTCGTGATCGATGGTCTGGCGAAGGCCGAGCACAACCTGTCGCAGAGAGATTTCACCGCCGGGGTCACCAAGGCGTTCGGCAAGCCCGCGCTCAGTGGCGCGGCGGCACTGGCTCACCAGGGCACCGAGAGTTTCGACGCCCTGTCGGTGGCGGTGCGGCAGACCGGCGCCGCCGCGACCATCACCGCCTCGCGCGGACAGGGCCTGACCGGCGCGATGACCCAGCTGCGGACCCAGGCACGGCAGACCGGGCTGGCGCTGTACGAGGGCATGGCACCTGGGCTTGAGTGGGTGACGCGGCTGTTGACGCGTGGGATGGCCGGGGCGACGCCGTACCTGACTACCGCGCTGGAGTATGGCCGCAACCTTGCCGTTCTGTACGGACCGGAGCTGAAGGCGAAGACGAGTGCCGGTCTGGGCGGGCTCATCGATGAGGCGAAACGACTCGTCGGACCGCTCAAGGAGCTGGGCGAACACACTCTCGCCACCGGCCTGAACCTGTTGATCAACGCGGCCCGTACCCTGGGTGAGGTCTTGCGCAATGCGGCGGATGGCGCGGAGCCCATCGCGAAGGCGTTCACCAGTTTGGGCGAAGGCGGCGGCGCGGCGGCCGGCACGCTCGACATCATCGCCACCGTCGCGAACGTGGCCATGGACGCCGTGTCGGGCCTGTCCGCCGTGCTGGTCCCGGTCGGCCACGTCGTCGGCGGATTGGTCAGCGCCTTCGGCGCCCTGCCCGCCCCCATCCAGGCGGCAGCCTTGGCGATGCTGCTGTTCCGCAGGGCGCAGCCGGGCCTGACCACTCTCGCCAACACCGTCACCGGGCCGGTGCGCACCGGGTTCGCGAACTTCAACCAGCAGATGCGGGTGCAGCAGACCCTGGCCGCAACCGCGGGGGTGTCGCTGTCCCGGTACGGGGCGGCCTGGGCGGCTGTGCAGGCCAGGGTCGGGTTCCTCGGCAACATGACCGCCGCGTTCCGCAGCGCCAACGGGGCGGGCGTGACGTTCATGGGGACGATGAACGGAGTGACCCGCGCGGCCGGTTCGGGCCTGCGCTCAGCCATGTCGGGTATCTCCGGGGCCCTGGGCGGACCCTTCGGTATCGCCATGGCCGGTGTCTCGGTCGGCCTTGGGCTGCTCGCCGCGCGTCAGCAGCGTGCGGCGCAAGCGGCGGCCGAGCACCAGCAGCGCATCTCCTCTCTGACCTCGGCACTCAAGGAGTCGAACGGGCAGATCACCGGCGATGTACGCGGGCAGGCCGCTCAAGTCCTGATGGACACCAAGGTCTCGCAGGGGCAGCTGACGAAGGTCATGGACGAGGCCGGGGTACCGATCTCCTCCCTGACCAACGCCTACCTCGGCCAGGGCACTTCCCTGGACGCGCTGCAGAAGAAGCTCCAGGCCACTGCCGACAGCCACAAGGTGTGGAAGGACGTGGCCGGAGGCAAGTCGACCGTCCAGGACTACTCGCCCGTCGGCCAGCGGTACAAGGACGCCGCTGACGCCCTCAACAGCGTCAAGGGCGAGATGTCCGAGTCCATCAAGAACGCCAAGGAGCTGGCCAAGGCCACCCAGGGCACTGGCGACGGCACCTCCGCCTACGACCGGCTCAAGAGCGCCGTCGGCGGTCTGGCCGACGAGACCGCCGACGCCGACACCCGCACCCGCTCCCTCAAAAGCGCCCTCGACCTTCTCTCGGGCGGCCAGATCTCCCTCCAGGCCGCGAAGGCGAAGGTCAACAGCGCCGTCCTGGACCTGAAAGAGGGCGGCAAGAACGTCAACCAGAAGGAGGGCTACGGCGGCAAGCAGCTGGTCAACCAGGACAAGACCCTCAACACCACGACCAGGAACGGCCAGCAGCTCTACACCCAGCTCACCGCCCTGTCCGACGCGGCGTCCGACGCCTCGGTCGCCACCTACGACCTGGCCAAGCGCAACGGCGAAGCCCTGCCCGCAGCACTCGCCAAGGCCCGCGGGGAGATGAGCCGGGCACGCACCGAGGCGATCAGGGCCGCACGCAGCTACGGGCTCACCAAGAACCAGGCCGAGGAAGTCGCCGACAGCCTGGGCCTGCTGCCCTCGAAGGTCTCGCTGTTGCTTCAGACCAAGGGCATGGACTCCACCCTGGCGAACCTCATCGCGGTGCAGGCGGAGTTCCACCGGCTCCCGAAGGCCAGGACGATCAAGGTCGACTCCTTGAGCGATGGTGCGCAGAAGAAGCTGCGCAGCCTCGGCTTCACGGTCAAGACGGTGCCCGGCACTCGGCAGATCAGGATCACGGCGCCAACGGCGGCGGCACGGAAGAACCTGGACGGGCTGATCGACAAGCTGGGTCGAACCCCGAACAGCAAGAACGTCCACGTCTCCGCGCCGACCGCAGCGGCCATCAAGAGCTTGTCGGCGGTCCAGGCCAAGATCAGAACCACCCCCGGAGCGAAGTCGGTCATCGTGCGCGCTCCTACGGCTCGCGCTCGGAAGGAGTTGCAGGCGCTCGGCTTCCGGATCGAAAAGGTCCCCGGCTCCAAGAACGTCCGGGTCCTCGTGCCGACCAGCGGGCCTCGTAAGGCGGCCGACTCGATCCAGCGCAGGATCGATGCGCTGCGCGGCAAGTCGGTGACCGTCACCACTCGGCACGTGAATGTCCTGGAGACGATCCGCAAAGCACCGTCCGACACGGCCGATGCTCTACGCCGACAGGCCGAGAACCTGACCAACCACGCTCGGGGCGGTGTCGTCGACTACTACGCGGACGGCGGCATCACCGGCGGACCGCGCCGCGAGAATCACGTCGCCCAGATCGCACCGGCCGGGGGCTACCGGATATGGGCGGAGCGGGAGACCGGTGGGGAGGCTTACGTGCCTATGGCCGCCGCCAAGCGCGAGCGGAGCAAGGCCATCGTCGAGACCGTGGTCGACCGGTTCGGCGGCCAGGTCGAGTGGTACGCCAACGGCGGGGTGCGGGGAGCCCGCGGCCGCGACTACACCCCGATGCTCGCCGGCTCCTTCAAGCAGGCCCGCAGCGTCGCGGCGATGGCGGGCGTCGTGCGCGCCTTCGACCTCCGCACCGGAAGCGACCGCGCCCGCACCCGCGTGGTCGACGCCCGCGCTGGCGGCCGGGTCCAGGTCGTCGTCGTGCGCGAGCAGCAGCCGCTGATCGGCTCGATGCCGGTCACCGTCACCGACAGCGCCGCCACCCCTGAGCAGATCGGCTCCGAAATGATGCGCACCCTGCGCAACGCGCAGCGGGGCGGGAGAGTGTGATGACCACAGCACCCAACAAGAACCCCGAACTGGGCCCGTGGCAGTACGAGATCGGCGGCGTCGTCCTCGGCACCGGCAGCCTCGTCCCGGTCGGAACCATCGAAGGACTCGGCTCCCCGGCCACCCGGCCGCAGGACGCTGACAACACCAGCAGCGACGGCTCCTCGCCCGGCCGCGACTTCTACGGTCCGCGCCCTCTGCGCTTCGAGGCGGGCATCAAGACGCCCGGCGACCCGGTGAAGGCGGCCGGGATTCTCGCCCGGCTGGAACAGGCCGTGGACAACCCCGCCGCCCGGACCAGCCCGGACGGCCGCCACATCCTGCGCGGCCGGTGGCCCGGTCACACAACGCGCCGCATGTACGGGCGACTTCGCCGCATGGAGGCCACCAGCACCGCCACCGCCGTGCACGGGTGGATACCCCTGGACATCGAATTCGTCGGCCTGGACAACCCCCGCTGGTACGACGACGAGCTGTCGAAGCTGACCCTCGGCCTCGACCAGGCCGCCCACGCGACCAGCGCCGACCGCACCGTTGACGAGGCGATGGGCCGACCCGCCGCCTGCCGCCGCCCCGCCGACCCGGAGCACCGCTCAGCCGACGACCGGCCCGGCTGGGTCACCAACCACGGGGACGCGTCGACGTACCCGAGCCTGCGCGTCCACGGACCGGTCGCCCGACCGCGGATCTGGAACACCGTCACCCGCCGTGTCCTCGAACTCGACGTATCGCTGCGCGAAGGCGAGTGGGTGGAGCTGGAGACCCGGCCCGGCACCTGCTGGGCCCTGCGCAACGGCACCGTCAACGTCGCCAACGACCTGAGTCCTGCGAGCCGTCTCGATCTGTTCACCCTGCCGCCCGGACGGTCCGAGATCGCGTGGAACGCGGCCGACCCGTCCGGCACCGCGCGCCTCGAGGTGGCGTGGCGGTCGGCGTACACCACCCTGTGAACGGAGAGCACTCGTGACGCTGCAACCCCCGATGATGGTGCGCGGGGCCGACCACTCCGCCCGCACACTGCGTCTGATGATCCGCGATCTCGCCCGGGGCCGGCAGGGCGTTGCGGAGAGCCAGGACCTGAAGGTCCGCCCGCTGGAGACCCCCGGGCCCGGCGTCCGCGTCGGTGACGGATCGGCCCTCATCCACGGCGCCCGCCCATGGCAGGGGGCCTACACGCAGAGCAACATCGGTGATGCCGTGGTGGCCGTCGAGCCAACCGGCCCGTTCGCGCGCACCGACCTGATCGTCCTGCGGATCGAGGACCCCGAGTGGGAAGGGGAACGCGACCCCCGTACGCAGGAGATCGGCTACTTCCACGTCGTCAAGGGCGTGGCCCATGATGCTTCCGCCGTTCCCGAGGGGATGACCGGCGTCGCCCTGGCCCGCGTCGCCCTGCCGCGCAACACCGCAGCGATCACCTCCGACATGATCACGGACTTGCGCCAGATCGCGAACCCGCGCACCGAACGCATCCTGCGCACCGTGCACCCGACGAAGACGGACGAGGCGCCCGGCAGTCACGGCCAGTGGGCGGCATGGCCGCAGGAAGCGGCCTGGGACCTCGACGTCCCTGCCTGGGCGACGGCGGCCACCATCGTCGTCACCCTGAGCGGTCTGCGCGCGGAGGCGGGCTCCGTGTACGCCGAGCTGCGCACCCGGCTCGGGGAGCGCGCCGCGAAGCCGACCGTCGTGGACGACGACGGAACGACGACCCGCCGCTCCAGCGCGACCCTGGCCGACACCCTCGCCGTGCCGCCCGCCTACCGGGGCACCCGCCAGCACCTGGCCGTCGAGATCAACCAGAACGACAAGTACGGCGACGGCAAGCTGACAGTGGCCAACGGAACGACGGTCACCCTCGACGTCGCCTTCACGGAAGGGCCTGCCTGACGATGGCCGACTACCGCTACATCGTCGCGCGGGCCGCGACCGGTGACGTCCTGCACTGGCACCTCCCGCTGGCCGAAGTCGAGTACGGCCCGGAGATATCCGGACCCGGCTCGCTGAAGGCGACCCTGCCGACCGCGTTCCGCCGCTCGCTCAGCGACATGCTCGACGCTGGCGACACGGTGCTTCTGGTCGAGCGCAACGCCCGCCTCGACTGGGGCGGCATCCTGTGGCGCGCCGAACCGGAGGGCAACACCCTGCCCGTCGAAGCCTCCGGCTTCACGAGCTACCTCCACCGCCGCTTCGACCTGCACGGCAACCTCGACGGCCGCGGCCCGTACATCGAGGCCGACCCGTGCCAGGTGATCCGCGATGTGTGGGCCTACGCCCAGACCCAGCCGGACGGCGACCTCGGCGTGAGCGTGGACGACACGAAGTCGAAGGCGAAGACCGGCACCGCGAAGGACCCGTACACCACCGCGAAGACCGACCCGCGCAACCTCGGCGAGATGGTGGACGAGATGGCCGAGATCGATGACGGCCTGGAGTGGTCGGAGACGGTGACATGGCGCGGGCGCAGCGCCGAGCGGCGCATCATCCTCGGCGCGCCGCGGCTCGGCCGACGCCGGGAGGACCTGACGTTCACCACCGGCGCGAACGTCGTCGGCACCCCGCACGTCATCAAGGACGCCGACTCCTACGCCCAGTGGGTCATCGGGCTCGGCGCGGGCGAGGGCAAGAAGCGCAAGGTCGTCGTGGACGGCGTACGCAACGGCCGCCTGCGCCTGGAGCACCGACTGGAGACTAGCGAGAAGGACGAGACGAAGCTGAAGCAGCGGGCCCGCCGCGAGCGGCTGGCCCGCCAGGTCCTGCCCGCGTTGACCGAGCTGGAGATCACCGACCACCCGGCGGCCCCGATCGAGGCCCTGCGCATCGGGGACGACGTACGGGTCCGCCTGTTCGAGCCCCACACCGCGTTCGACGGTTGGTGCCGGATCGTCGGCTGGACGGTGCGGCCCGGCGAGGGCGAGACCGCCGAGCGCGTGACGCTGAAGCTGGAGCGCACCAGTAAGCCCGAGGACGAGTCGGGCGAGGACGGAGAAGAGTAGATGCCGGACACGATCGCCGACCTCGGCCGCCGACTGGCCCGGCTGGAAAAACGAGTAGTCACGCTGGAACGCGCCCGCCGCGCGCCGTACCCGGAGTGGCGCGACCTTCCGCTGACAGGCGACACCAACGTCCCGGACGAGGACCAGCCGCCGCAGTTCCGCGCCAACCCCTGGGACACGACGGAGTTCTGCGGCCGGATCGGACTGGCCAGCAGCCGGGCCACCGACGAGCAGTTGATTGCCCTGCTGCCCGAGGGTTACTGGCCCGAGGCTCCGCGGACGGTCGACGTCGCCTCCGACGCAGCCCGGCGCGCCCTCCAGCTCGACGTCGATCCCAAGGGCCTGGTGCGGCTGCGCGTCCAGGGCGGGGGAAGCGTCCGCGCATCCTGGATCAGCCTCGACAGCGCGTCGTTCCGAACCGACCACGGCGACACCTGACTGGCGGCGCCCGGCTACTGGCCGGTGCTCCGCCGGTAGCATGACGCGTGGGTGACCCTCCACCCGCTTCGCACTTCCGAGGGACCGGACCGCCGTGGCGGCCACGGCCGACTGCCATCCGGCGCAGGGGAGAAGGACGAAGCGCGTGGCTACACCGCTGAGCGCGGACAGGTTTCTGTCCGTGCTGAAGGGCGCCGGGCTCGGCGTGGTCGAGCACGGCAAGTGGCGCACCCACAACCGCAACACCCACGGCAACTGGGGCCCCGCAAACGGGGTCATGATCCACCACACGGGCTCCTACAGCTCCGAGTCCGACATGGTGGAGACGTGCCGCGTCGGCTACCAGGCCCTTCCCGGGCCGCTGTGCCATGGCGTGATCGACCGCTCCGGCACGGTCCACCTGGTCGGCTACGGCCGAACCAACCACGCCGGCATGGGCGACACCGACGTACTGCTCGCCGTTATCGCGGAGAAGGCGCACCTTCCACGCGCCAACGAGGAAGACACCGACGGCAACAGGCACTTCTACGGCTTCGAGTGCATCAACGCTGGCAGCCAGCTGTGGCCCTCAGCGCAGCTGGACGCGATGGCGCGGGCCGCCGCAGCGATCTGCCGCGCGCATGGGTGGAACGAGCACAGCGTCATCGGCCATAAGGAGTGGAAGCCGTCCAAGTCGGATCCCGGCGGAATCGACATGGATGACTTCCGCGCCCGCGTCGCCGAGCATCTCCGCGGCGACAGCAAGCCCCCCGGCAAGCCGAAGCCGAAGCCAGACCCGAAGCCGAAGCCTGCACCGAAGTACGCGGCCTGGCCAGGCAAGGACTTCTTCCGCGACGGGCGCTCCTCGCCGGTGATCGAGGCCATGGCGAAGCGGCTGGTCGCCGAAGGCTGCGACTCCTACGACACCGCGCCCGGCCCGGTCTGGAACGACGCGCACCGCCGCAGTTACGCCGCCTACCAGATCAAGTGCGGACATCACGGGGGTGCCGCCGACGGCGTCCCTGGCCCGGAGACGTGGAACAAGCTGCGGGTCCCGCACCAGGCCCGCGCCACCGAACCGGCACCTGACCAGCACCAGGAGAAGAGCGACCCCATGCCGCAGGCCCTCGCTGATGTCGCAGAGCGGACCATCGCCACCTACCTCCAGTCCCTGTTGGGTCTGATGGCTGCATCCAGTACCACCGACGTGGTGTCCTTGTCCGCGTGGCAGGCTGCGGTCGTCTCCGCGCTACCCGCTGCCCTGTCGGCGCTGAAGTCCACCATCGGGACGGTGCTCGGGCGGCCGGGCACCGCCTCGTGGCTGCCGCTCAAGCGCGCCCCGGCCACGCCCGCCCGCTGACCTGCGGCACGAGAGAAGGAGGAGACGGTGCCGGAAGGAGAGGTTGCACTGGCCCTCGCCGAGCTGCGCAGCGCGCTGGAAGTGGGCCTGGCCCGGATCGACGGACAGCTCGCGTTGCTGGTGCAGCGGTCCGACCAGACCGACAAGGCGGTGGAGGACCTTGAGGCGAGGGTGACGTCCTTGGAGAAAGGGCGGTGGCCATTGCCGACCATCGCCGTCCTGGCCAGCATCACCGCAGTGGCGCTGACGCTGTTCGGCATCGCCAGCGGATGAAGCCGAAGCTGTCCGAAAGAGCGCGGCACCGGGGTAGGGCATGAGTGCCGAGCATCTACAGACGCAGGCGAACGGCCCTCGCCGGAGCGGGGGCCGTTCAGGGCCTCTTGGAGAAGACCGCCGCCCACGGTAGCAGGGGCCCCCTTTCGCCGAGCGCGTTGCGCGGTGCGCGGCTACCCTGCCGGTGGCACGCGAGAGGCGATACAGCGAGGGACGGGGACGATGCACAGGCGTAAGCCGTACCTGGTCGGGCACCAGGAGTTCGCTGCCCTGTACGGGGTGGAGCCACAGATGGTGGGGCAGTGGCTGGCTCCCAGTCGCCGCGTCCTGGACCCGGCGACAGCCATCGTCGTCTCCGGCGTCAGGTACTGGCCGCTGGGGTTCGCGTGCCGCTTCGGGAAGACCACCATTCGCCCGAAACTGCTGAACGTCCGGTACAAGGAACAGCTCATGGCGGTGCAGGGCGAGGGCTGGGAAGCCGACTCCAAGGACCAACTGCCCCCGATCGTCGGTCAGCACGAGATCATCGAGCTGTTCCACGTGCCGTCCCAGGGCACCCTTGCGACGCGGATAGCCCAGGGCAGCTTCCCGGAAGAGGACTGGCTACTGTCCGGGTCGCGGCTGTGGCTGCTGGACACCGTGATCGAGGCCGTGCCCGTTCTGCGTGCGAGCGCCCGCAGCCTGCCGTGGGAGGTGGACGAAAAGGTGGCGGCAGCCTTGCGGGCAGGCACCTACGACGGCCCCGGATCGGTGGTGTTGACGCGCGGACGCCATGCACAAAAGAGTCCCTGACCTGCGGAAACACTGTACTTAGACTCTTTGTGCGAATAAGATATAGGTATATCCCCTCGAGGGTTGCCCTTATTCGCACAAGGAGGCAGCAGTGCAGATCATCCACACCCCTGGCGGCGACGTGATCGCCGTCATGAAGGCGAAGGAAGCCGTCCTGGCTGAAGCGGCGCTGATGCGCTATGTCGCCGGGGACCCGGACTCCAACCTCGCGGCCCGGATGCTGTGGGAGGTCGCCACCGTGAACGAGAGGGTCGAGCGGCGCACCGAGGGGGCGGCCGAGGCGGCGGCCTCCGACTCGGTCTGATCGCGTCGGCTTGAAGTCGGGCCTGCTGGCGGCGGGGTTGATCGGCCGCCCCTCAGCCTTCAAGATAGGTGGCATTCTTGAAATCGGCTATCAGGGGTGGGGGTATGGCAGTCGTCCAGGACAAGATTCCGGGCCTTGTGATCCACGCCGTGCGGCAGCCCGACGCCAAGGCAACGACGATCCAGGCGCAGTTCGAGGCGTTCCACCAGCTCAACCCTTGGGTTCTGCGGGCCCTGGAGAGCCTGGCCGCCGACTACCTCCAGCGCGGCGCCGCCCGCGTCGGCATCGGGATGCTCTTCGAGGTCCTGCGCTGGCGCTACGCCACCGCCACCGAAGGCGACGAGTTCCGCCTCAACAACAACTTCCGCTCCCGGTACGTCCGGCTGCTCATCGAGCGCCACCCGGAGTGGACCCCCGCGTTCGAGGTTCGCGCACTGCGGACCGACTGAACCGAATTTCTTGGAGAGATCGTGAACGACGAACACCCCAGCGACACCCAGGCCGTTGAGGGAACCGTGGTCGAGACGCCCCCGAAAGCGGGAGCGGCCAGTGCCATCGTCCTGCGCGCCGACCAGGACGAGTTCGACCACAAACAGCTGAGCACCCTCGCGCTGATCAGCCCCGGACTGGCCGCCGCTCCCCGCGGTCACCTGGCGATGTTCTTCCACTACTGCGTCCGCACCGGCCTGGACCCGTTCGCCCGCCAGATCTACATGATCGGACGGAAGAATTGGAAGGCGGCCGACAACCCCGACGAGCCCGAGTACACCTGGACCATCCAGACCGGCATTGACGGATTCCGCACGGTCGCCCACCGGGCCTCCGCGAAGGCCGGAGAGGCCATCTCCTACGAGGACACCGTTTACTACGACTCCGAGGGCAAGGCCCTGGAGGTGTGGCTGCCGAAGGCGCCTCCGACCGCCGTGAAGGTCACCGTCCTGCGGGATGGCGCAAGGTTCCCCTTCATCGCCCGCTGGGACGAGTTCGCCCCCACATACTACGACCCGAAGCAAGGCGGGTACGTGGTGGCGAAGATGTGGCGGCAGATGCCCGCCCACATGCTGCGCAAGTGCGCCGAGGCCGGTGCCCTGCGGATGGCCGCGCCCCAGGACCTGTCCGGCGTGTACGTGCACGAGGAGATGGAGCAGGCCGATGCCGAGGCGGTAGCAGGCGTCTCCGAGGACGCCACCCAGCGACTGCGGGCAGCTGCCGGACTGGAAGGCAGCGACGCGGACGACGGCGAGCAGGGCGGCAGCGCCGCAACCGGCGAGGAAGCGACCGACCGTACGGCGCGTGGGGACAAGCCCGCGCCGAGGAAGCGCGCGAAGACCGCGAAGCCGAAGCCGGAACCGGAAGCCGAGCAGGACGTGGAGGCCAGTGAGGACCCGGCCGGACGCAAGCGCGCCACTCCACGCAAGCGTGCGGCCTCGGCCAAGAGCCGCACCGCCTCCTGACCCCTCCCCATCCGCTCGGTGCCGCCTGCCTGCGGCGGGCGGCACCCTGTCTTCCTGGAGATCACCAGTGACCATCATGGCCGAGCGGCCCGTCAGCCTGTGGCCCGCAGCCCACGCTGCCGACGCGCGCCGCCCCCGTTCCCTGCAATCCAAGATCGGCGCGAGCGATACCGTGTGCGCCCGCCGCGCCGGATATCTCCTGCACGGCTACACACCCACCGACGGCGGCGAGAAGCGCAAGGCGATCTTGGGGACCTGGCTCCACGCCGGGATTCTGTCGGCCGCCCGAGAGGAGTTCGGCTGGATCATCGAACGCCGCGTCGAGGACGACACGATCCGCGGGCACATCGATGCGGTGCAACTCGACAGCCACACCGCCTCTCGCCTGCCGAAGCGGCTGCGCCCGAGCTTTCCGGCCGATGAGACGACCGTGGAGGACGTGAAGACCAAGTCCACCTACCAGTGGGACAGCATCCTGCGGTACGGGGCCAGCGACGCCGAGATCCGCCAGGTCTTCCTGTACGCGGACCTGCTACGCAGCGAAGGGTTCGCCGACATCGAGGGGCAGCGGCAGCTCGCCCGCCTGGGCCCGGTGAGCGTCGGCCGTATCCGCTTCCGGTTCATCAACCGCGACAACGGCGATGACCACGTGCAGGAGATGGCCTACAGCGCCGAGCGGGCCCGCGGCGCACGCTGGTGGGTAGAGCAGGTGCGCGACGCCACGAGCCCGGAGGAGCTGCCGCGCACCTTCCAGGGGCCGGGCCTGTCAATCGTGTGTGACAACTGCCCCTTCAAAACGGCCTGCTGGGGGCCGGTGGCCGCCGGGCGTCGCCCGCAGAGCATCCTCATCCACGACGACGCCGAGAGGGAGAAGGCGCTGGCCGAGTACGTCGAGGTCTCGGAGCAGATGAAGCCGCTCAAGGACCGGCAGAAGTTCCTGCGGGCCAAGCTGGACGGCTCGGATCCGGGTGCCTACGGCGACAACGTCCTGTCCTGGAGCGGCGGCAACCCCACGAAGGCCGATGACGTGGACGCGATGGTCGCGCTCTACCAACGGGCCGGTCTGGAGGTGCCGATGGCCCCTGACGTGGCGGCGATGAAGACGCAGCTGAAGGCCGCGAACATACCTGTGCCCATACGGCTCGATCCTGACAAGCGCACGTCGGTAAGCATCAACGTCACCCTGCGCAAGAAACCCTGAACTCACGCTCCGGTAGGGGCAGAGCCCCCATTTGGCCCTGCCCCTACCCCAGTGCGGCCCGAATCGGACGTGACACGGAGATGTGCGGGTGAGCATCCATTTGATGTTGGCGGCGGCCTATCTGCCCAAGGAGGTGATCAATAAGACGCAAAAGATGGTCCTGATGAAGATCGCCGACTCCGCCGATGACCAGACGCTCCTGGGGCGGCCGGGCCTGGAGCGGATGATGGCCTGGGCCGGCGTGGGGGAGAAGCAAATCATCACGGTCGTCACCGAGCTGGTCGGGCTGGGCTTTGTCGAGCGAGTGGAGGTCGGCCGCGTCGGGCGGCGTGCCGAGTACAAGGTCTTTCCGCACGGCGTGCCTCCCATCCCGTCTACGGAGGAGCTGATCGAGCGGCGCCGTACCGCGCAGCGTGCCCCGAAGAATCCTCGATTGGCCCGGCAGGTGAAGCGCCGCAAACCATCGTCGACAGCTCGTACCCAAAGCGATGTGACCGCCCGCGAGGAGGAACGAGCCGCCTCCGAGGCGTCGGATGAGGGAGGGTTGCCCGAGGGGAACCCTGTAAGTGAAGAGGAGAGGGTTCCCCCACGGAAACCCGGCAGGTTCCCCCAGGGGAACCGAGAGGGTTCCCCCACGGAAACCCCTTCTTTTCCTTCTCATTCCTCATTCCTTCCTTACCCCCCTACCCCCACAGCTGGCGCTGCGGGGGAGCCGGTCGAGGCTGGTGAGGAGCAGCCGCTGAGCGGCTGTGAGCGGCACCCGCAGCCGGTGGCCAACTGCCGGGGGTGCGGGACCAACCCGCGTGCCGGTCGCGAGCGGGCGCGGCGTGAGGCTGCGGCCAGCGAGCTCACCGCACAGCAGCAGTGGCTGCGGGAGTTCTTCGCCGAGCAGGAGCGCCGTGTTGCCGACACGGACCCCGAGGCCCTGGCGATGGCCCGTCAGCGGACGAAGGAGCTGGCCCGCATGAACCGCTCGCCTTGGCCCAACTCCGGCGGTGACTAGGCGATTTGAAAATCGGCAAACATTGACGCCCCGGTGTACACGAATAAAATATAGGTACAAGTTCGAAACTCCTTCGAACGCCAACCCCTTGGGAGAAGCGATGCAGATCCTGACCCTCGACCCCGTCGGCTACGTCGTCGTGGCCGAAGTCGTCCACGGCCCGGCGGCCGAGCCCATCCTTGGCAACGGGGTGTTCTGCTCCGTCGACTGCGCTGCCCACGAGGTGCGCGACCTGGCCGTGGCGCTCGGCCTGCAAGGGCGGGGTGCGACGTTCCTTGCTCGGCATCAGGGTCGCCCTGTCGGCGTCGCCGTCACCCGGGGTGGCCGCATGTGGGCCGTGCAGATCCTCTCCTCATGCGAGCTGGCCAGTAACGACTGAAAGCACACCCGAGATAGGTGGCATTTTTCAAAAGCGAGCACCTTCCCTGGTGCGTCCACCCCGCAACACCCTCTTGGAGAACAGAAGTGACCATCGCAGCATTGCCCGACCACAACAGGACCACCGACCCGCTGTGGCTCAAGCTGTTCCACGGCTACCGCCAGGTCATCGCCCCGCTGCGCCACAACGGCTGGACCACCGACGTCGAGCTGTGCGGGGGCGAGTGCCACCTCCGCGCCGACCTCGGCGACGGCACTGAGCTGATCATCGCCGCCACGCACTCGCTGCCCATCAACCCCGCCGAGGTGGACGGCTGGACGGTGGTGCGTCAGGGCATCGACAACCCCGACGTGCACACCGCTCTGTACGACTCCACCCCCGGCGGCCCGCAGGCCCACCACGGCGTCAGCCTCACCCCGATGCTTGCCCGCATCGACGCCCTGGACGTCCCCAAGACCGCGCAGCGGCTGATCACCTCGGCCACGCACACCGCGCCCTATGGCGCCAATCACAACCAGACCGGCGGCATCGAGACGCCCGGAATGGCCATCGCCCGCTTCTTCGAGTGGTCGCAGCGACTGGTCACCGGGGAGGACTACCGCAAGGTGTGGGAGCGCCCCGAGCCGGACGGCTACCCGCTCGCGCTCTTCGAGCGCATCGGCCACATCACCACCGTCCGCGTCACGCCCTGGCATGAGTAGCCGTCGGCGATGCTGCCCGCTCCCCGTCAGGGGTGCAGGCCAGTGATCTGGCTGCTGCTCGTGGGCCTCCCGCCTCTCGCGGCGTTCATCGCCCTCGGGATCCAGGACAGCCGCCACCACCGCGCGTTACGCGCCCCCGACCGGTCCTGACCCCCTTGGGGGGGGGGGGGGCCGCCCCCCCCCGCGCGCCCCCGCCCCGCCGCGTCTCCACCACAACCACCCCCCCACACACCCAGAGAGCGAGAGAGT
>NZ_JBHYVB010000001.1:39548-45158 GCF_042750115.1 Streptomyces sp. NPDC059455 | reverse complement strand
CCTCGCCCGGGGCACCCTCCCCCCCCCCCCCCCCCGCGGGGTCCCCCCCCCCCCCCGCCCGCCCCCCGGTGGGGGCCCCGCCCCCCCGGGGCCGGGCCAGCCCCTGCCCCTTGGAGATCAGCCCCGTTGTCCCGCGCCATATCCCTGCTCTGCGGAGCAGGCGGAGACGCACAAGGTCTGCTGGAGGCCGGTTACGACCCGATCCTCGGCATCAACCACTGGCAAACCGCCATCGACACCTTCGAGATCAACCACCCCACCGCCAAGGCACGCTGCGCCGATGTCCGCAACTACCCCATGCGGTGGCTGCCCAAGGCCCTGATCCTGTGGGCCTCCGTCATTTGCACCGAGATCAGCCCGGCTGGCGGCCGTAAGCGGCAGCCCGACCCCGCCCAAGAAGCCCTGTTCGAGGAAGAGGAGCAGTGGCGGGAGCTGCCGGAAGAAGCCTTCGAGCAAACCCGGGCCACGGCCTGGTGCGTGCTGCGCGCAGCCGAGGCCAAGCGGTACCCCTGCGTGGTCGTGGAGAACGTTACCGAGTTCATCACCGACTGGATCCTGTTCCCCGAGTGGATCAGGGCCATGCGCAAGCTCGGCTACCGCCACCAGATCGTCTCGGTCTCCTCCGCTCACATCGGCTCCGAGACCAACCCGTATGCGCCCCAGTGGCGCGACAGGATTTATGTGGTTTTCACGCTGACCAGCGTGCGTCGCCCGGACCTCAAGCCGCGCCCGCTCGCGTACTGCGTCGAGTGCGGGCAGGACGTGAAGGCCCGGCAGAGCTGGCGCAACGACAAGGTCCGGGTGGGGAAGTACGGTCAGCAGTACGACTACCGGTGCCCCAACATCCGTTGCGGGCATGCGCTGGTCGAGCCGTACGTCCGTCCGGCGGCCGACGTGATCATGTGGGACGACATCGGCCAGCGCATCGGCGACCGCGACAGGCCGCTGGTGCCGAACACGATGCGGCGCATCGAAGTCGGGCTGAACAAGTTCCCGTATCAGCCCAGCGTGATCACCCTCACCCACGGCAAGGACGGCACCGATCGGGCGTTCTCTCCCCACGTGCGCCCGCTGCCTACACGCACGGCGAAGCTCGGCGAAGCCCTCCTGGTCCCGGTCGGTGGGTCGTGGAACGACACGCCGACCCACGTCGGCGCCCCGATGCGGACCCGCACGACCCGCGAGAGCGAGGCACTGGTCACCATCGAACCCCCGGCCCCGTTCATCGTGGAGTTCCGCAAGAACTGCGACGCAGCTCCCGTGGACAGCCCGCTCAGCACCCTGAGCACGGCCCGCCACCACGGCCTCGTCGTGCCGGACGGCCTGGCCCGCGACCGGGCCCGCAACACCCTGGTCATCCCGTACCGCAAGAGCGCGCCGAAGACGGCGGCCCAGCCCTTGCACACCCTTGCCACTCGCGACTCGGCGGCCGTGGTGCGCACCGCGCCCGCCATCGAAGAGTGCTTCTTCCGCATGCTCCAGCCCCGTGAACAGCTGCGCGGCCAACGGTTCCCCGACACCTATGACGTCGTCGGCTCCAAGGCCGCCCAGACCATGCAGGCCGGCAACGCCGTCAGCGTCAACGTCGCCCGCTGGCTCGGCGAACGCCTCAAGCCCGTCCTGGCCTGACCAACCCCATGCCTACCGAAGAGAAAGGAATCAGCACCATGAACCCCGCAACAGCGGACCTCCTGACCATCCTCAAGCAGCAGCGCGAGGAGGCCGACGCCCAGCGCACACGGGCGGAGAAGGCGTACGCCCTGGCCGTCCTCGACGAGACGGCCGCACTGATCCGGTCCCTGTGCCCGGAGGCGGTGTACGTCAACTTCGCCTACTACGGCAGCTCGCGGACCCTGTGCCTGTACGGGGTGCTCGGCGAGCAGTCCAGCCCGCTGGGGGCCTGCCCCTGGCTGTGGGAGGAGAACCACCAGGAACACCCCATGGCCGAGCACGGCGAGAAGATCGGCCTCGACCTGCAAGAGGCCCTTGCCCCCTACAACTCCCCGGCTTGGGCGCGCACCAGGCGGAACTCGGCCAGCGAGGGCAACGACTGGCTGCTGGAGCTTCCTCCGCCCGACCGCGCCGCGCGCATCGCCGAGCTTGTGCGCGAGCACCACCCCGAGGCCACTGCCGTCGTCGTCGACGGCCGTAACGCGGGCGGCCGGATCATCGAGGTCATCGAAGGTGTCGCCGAGGACGGCTCCGAGATACGCACCACCCGACGCCGCTGGAACGAGAGGTGTGACGACCTGCTCACCGCGCTGGTCGCCCAGATGTTCGCGCTGCCCAGCCTCGCCGACCGCCACCTGGTACCCGTCGACAGCACCTACGCGCACCCCTACGGCAGCAGCCTCAGCGGCCACGTGCGCCGGATGCCGCTGCCGCCGACCGCGTAGCCGCCGCCACCGGAGAGCGACTGATGAGCGGCAGCTGGTGGGTCAGCGAAGCACCGTGCGCCGGGGACCTGCGCTTCACTCCCAACGACGCAACTGCGGACTCGCTCAGGAAGCCGCTGATGCAGACGCTGCTGAAGGTCTGCCAGGACTGCCCGTTCCGTGTGCAGTGCATCGAACTCGTCCTGCCACGCCACAGCCTGTTCGACGGCATTTGCGGCGGACGCCTGTGGTTCAACGGCCAGATCCGCGCCGCGTGCACCACCGCCCACCCCGACGAACTCAAGGAAAGCGGCTCGCACATCACCCACGGCACCGAAGCCGGGGCCCGCGCTCACAACCGGCGCGGGGAGGCGGCCTGCTCCCTGTGTCGGGAAGGCGCGCGGATCGCCCAGGCCCGCCGACGTGAGGAGAAGCGAGCTCGAGGTGCCTAATCCTGACGCAAGATAGGAGACATTGTTGAAACAGGTTGACACGTCGTGGGTGTCGCCGCCGGTCGGCGCCCCGCATCCCGAAGAGGACCCGGGCGCAGGGCTCAGCCCGCTCCCGGCCGCATGGCGCGCTCCCCGACCCGAAGGAACAGCGATGAACCATCCTGTCGGAACCGAGATAGAAGCCACCGCGAAGTGGCTGGAGGAGCACGCGGCCCCCGGCGCCGCAACCGTCCTGCGCCGCGTGGCCCGCCAGCGCGACCAGGCGCGTGAGCAGCTGGCCGTTGAACGTACCCGGAGCAACCGTTACCCCCTGGCCTGGCACTCTGCCCGTCAACGTGCTCGCGAAGCCAACGCCAGTGCCGAGTATCTGGCGCGTCTCGCCGACGGTATTCAGCAGTTGCTGGGCGAGGACGTGCGTCGCCTCATGGTGCTCCATGAAAACCACACCCGTGTCAACGCGATGCTGCGCACGGATATGGCGCGCCTTCAGGTTCTGGCCGAGCGCGCTGGCTGGGTGCCTGACTCACAGGCGCGGCGTATGTGGCGTTGGCGAGAAGGCTGGTGGGAACTGGCCTACCGCAAGAAGAACTTGAAGGACGGCTACCACGACACCGGCTGGTATCTGTGGGGCCCGGACGGCAGCTTCGGGGAGTGGATTGCCTCTCACAAGGCGGAGGCGATGACCGAAGCCGACCGGCTCATCACGAAACACCTGGCCGCCACGGCGGAGGTGAAGCAGTGAGCCGCCAGCTCGAACTGATCACCGCCCGCGACGCGCACGGACCCGACCCGGTGCCCGACCTCGCCGCGGCTGACCGCATCGTGATCAGCAACAGCGGCGGCAAGGACAGCGAAGCCGCGTTGGACGAAACGGTGCGCCTGGCTGACGAGGCTGGCGTGCGCGACCGCCTCGTGGTCCTCCACATCGATCTCGGCCGCACGCCCCGCGGGCACACGGTGGAGTGGCCGGGCACACTCGAACTCGCCCAGCAGCAGGCCGAGCACTACGGCCTTCCCTTTGAGGTACGGAGCCCCGCGAAGTGGCCCTCCCTGTTGCACCGCATCCGCGCCCGTGGGCAGTTCCCCAACCTCTTCAACCGGTTCTGCACTGCCGAGAAACGGGGTGTCTCGCATAAGTTCATCACCGAGCAGGTTGCCGACCTCAGCATCACCGGTCGCACGGCCCGGATCGTCCTGGTCATGGGCCTGCGGGCCGAGGAATCACGGGCCCGAGCGGGCAGGCCCGCCGTCGAGATCGACCAGCGCGCGAGCAGCGGACGCCGCAAGGTCACCCTGTGGTACCCGGTGCTGCGCTGGAGTACCGCCGAGGTCTGGCAGCGCATCCGTGACTGCGGCCTTCCCTACCACTGGGCGTACGACGCCGGCATGTCCCGCCTGTCGTGCAGCCTGTGCGTGCTGGCCTCCATCCCCGATCTGACCTGCGCCTCCAGCCTGCGTCCCGAGCTGGCCCGGGAGTACGCCGACCTGGAGGCGGAGATGGGCACACCCTTCCGCCGTGATCTGCCCATGGTCGAGATCATCCGGCGAGCGGGAGGTGCAGCATGACGGCGCTGCTCCAGAGCGCCCCGGTCACGCTGCCCAGCGTCCAGGGACAGGGGGAGTGGCAGCCCCGCGTCATCGGCCTGGACCTCTCCTTGACCTCCACGGGCGTCGCGGGGACGGACTGGGCGAAGGCCCTGCGGCCGGGCAGGCGCCGCAGCCATGAGCGGATGGACTGGCTGTGCGGGCACATCCGCGTCGGCGTGGAAGAGGCCGACCTTGTGGTGGTCGAGGGGGCGGCCTACGCCCAGGGCGGGCAGGCCGGTCACCACGAACTGGCCGGGCTGTGGTGGCTGGTGACCCAGGGCCTGTGGCGTCACCGCATCCCGTACGCCGTGGCCAACCCGCACCATCGCACGATCTACGCCACCGGCCGAGCCAACCCGGCCCAGGACTGGGCGCGTAAGGAGCGGTCCAGGGTGGCCAAGGGGATGGTGCGCAGCGTGGCCGTGGAGCGGTATGGCGTGGAGTGCGTGGGGCCGGGCCGCTACGACCAGGCGGACGCCACGGTGCTGGCGGCAATGGGACTGGACTGGCTCGGCTATCCGACGGTGCCGGTGCCGGACACCCACCGTCGGGCCCTGGAAGCGGTGCGGTGGCCTGACCTCATCCCGGCCGCAGCAAATTAGGCGGTCGAATCCCATAGGCCCATTCAGGGAGCGGGATCCTCGCGAATGAGAAGACGTCAAAAGCGGCCCGTGATCTATTCGGCTGCGGAGGTGTGCCATTAAGACATGTGCGGCAAATGGCTGCGGTTGCTGCGCAGGTGCCACGCGCGAGTTCTGCGAGGGCACCACGTAGCGAGCGTTGAAGACCGTTGTGCCTCCGGCTCGCAGTCGGAGGCACAGCGTGGGTGAGTGGTCCGAGCGGCAGGGACACCCCCGGTCCGTGAATTTCGAATTGAATTCTCTGAATTAATCGGAATCCAAAAGAGGTGAACCTTGAATTTGCGGTATTTGCGATTAAGATATATGTAATAAGTTCGGAAATACCGGACGGAATGGAGGAGGAAATGAAGCCCTGCCCGTGTGAGTGCAACAAGCCCGGCGGATTCTGCGGCGGCTGCGGACACGCCGGATGCGGCGGACGCCGCCGCTAACCCCAGCAAGCACCAGGTTCACACCCGCGCCCCCGGCCCCCCCCCCCGGGGGGCCGCCCCCCCGCCCCCTCGGCGCCTTTGGGTAAGAAAAAATATAGACACCCCCTGACAGCACACCACCCCC
>NZ_JBHYVB010000001.1:0-39538 GCF_042750115.1 Streptomyces sp. NPDC059455 | reverse complement strand
CCGCCGCCGATAACCCCCCCACCCACCCGTTACACCCCCGCGCCCCCGCCCCCCCGCCGGGGCCGCACCCGTACGCGCAAGCGTGCCTCTTGGAGAAAACACCATGAACTACACCCCTGGAATCCACCTCCTCTCCGCGCAGATCGGAGTGGACCCCTCCCACGTCGCCCGCGCCCTCCGCCTCGCAGCCAAAACCCACGCAGCGATCCGCGCCCACCACTACAGCCACCTGCGCGACGACCAGTTCACGCGCCTCATGGGCGGTGACCGCTACGTCGTCGCCATCGTCGCCAACTACGCGATGCGCTTCGCCGGACGCATCGAGGACGCCCAGCTCCTCATGGCCGTCTACAAGGCCAGCACCGGCACCACCGTCCACCCTCCGCGCATCCCCAAGGGCGTGGGCACGCTGCCCGAGTACCACGAGCACTCCCACATCCAGCAAGCCATCTGCGTCCTCCAGGCCGCCGACCTTCCCCCCATCCACACCGACGGCACCCGCGAACTGCGGCCCGGCTTCCAGGTGATGCCCGGCAGCGAAGACGAGCTGCCCGGCTGGGTCTTCATCGCACCCGACCCCCATGCCGACAACCGAGGCGGCTTCGCAGGCGGCCGACTCGGCTACCTCGCCGTCATGCGCTGGGCCGGATGGGGCGTCGTCACCGAACTCCTCCCCGGCGGCATGTGGGCCGCCTGCCACCCCGACTACCGGAACAACCCCTTCCCCCACTGACCGCCCCTGTTCCCGGCCCGCCCACCGGTGGGCCGGGAACGGCCGAACCGAAAGGCCACCAGCACCGTGAAGTACCCGGTAGACGACACCACGCTCACCGCCTGGGCCAACCTCCTCGGCCTCACCAAAGACCAGTCCCACGAAGTCCTGCGCGAGGTCGAAGAAGCCCTGCGACGCGGCTACGAGTTCCGCCCGCTCGTCCTGCGCCACCTCACCTTCGAACAGACCACCGCAGACATGGCCGTTGACGAATTCGCCCTCATGTACCTCACCTTCGGCCTGCACCGCGCAGGCCAGGACGAGCTGGCCGACGAGGTGATGGGCCGCGCCCTGGCGCCTGCCACCACCCTCCGCCGCCCCCTCTGACCCACGCCTCCCATAGCACCACCTACCGCCCCGGCCGCGCACCGGGGCGGCCCCATGCGCGCAGAAAAGGAAGCCCATGTCAGACGGCGACGCCCCGTTCCTGCCACGAACCGCCACACCCGTCACCGCACGGCCAGTCCCGTCCTGGGCGAAGAAGAAGCCGCCCAAGTCGAAGGCCGCCGCACGCACCAAGGTCACCGCCCGGAAGTACCTCGCACCGCGCGACCCGCACGAGCATGCCCGCAAGATCGCCGAGAACGTCATCGAAACCTGGTACCAGAGCTTCGGCGGCAGCAGCATCGACATCCCCCTCGGCACCGTCGCCGCGCTCGCGCTGGTACGCAATGTCCCCGGACTGGCCGACTGGATACTCAACCTCCAGCCGCACGAACTCCCGGAGTTCTTCAAGGAGATCTACCTCGGCTACTGGATTAAGCGGCCCGACCTGATCAACCGCGCTATACGCCTGCACGACTGGGCCTGGAACCCCGACCCCGATCCTCAGCAGCTCCGCGCCGTCCACGCCGTCACCAACCGGGCCATCAACACCGGCCTGCTCGACCTCACCGGCCACGACGACCCGTACATGCGCTCCGAGTCCGACGTCCTCAGCCCCCTGCTGACCGGCCTGCGGCACAAGAGCGACAAGAAGTGGCGCGGCGAGTACCACACGCCGGCGTGCGTCTCGGACCTGATGGCCCGCATGATCGTGGACAAGGACTTCGCCCAGCCGAACATGGCCATCCGGGAACCCGCCGTCGGCTCCGGTGGCATGCTCCGCTCCGTTGCCCAGTGCCTGCGGGACCTTCGGCTCGACCCGCACGACTACACCTGGTACGGCAACGACGTCGACTCCCTGGCCGCGGCCTGCGCCGCCGTCAACGCGATCATCTGGGGCCTCGGCCCCAACTGCTTCATCGGCTGCGCCGACTCCCTCGCTCCCGAGGACGACTACGCCAAGACCCTCGCCGAAGCCCAGGACGCGTTCAAACAGCGCGACGACGCCATGGGCGCGGCCACCACCATCGCCGCCACCCGCCAGGCCATACGCCTGCTCGACCAGATCGGCACCCCCAAGGAGAAAGCCTCCGTATGACCGAACCGCAACCCTTCGTCCCCCGCGTGCAACCTCCGTCCCGGCGTGCTGGCCGCTCCCGAGAGCCTTCGCGCAGGGATGAGGCCGAGGCCTCTGATCGGGCGCAAGAGCACCGCCTCGAACAGCCTCTGGCCCAGATCGCCCCCACCCTAGAACCGCCCTGGTTCAAGGAAGCCACCGACACCCCAGAGCGCACCACCATCTACACCCATCCCGAAGGACACCGCATCGGGCTGCGGCTCCAACCCGGTGGCCTGATCATCCAGACCTGGATCACCGCAGGCCCCGACCTCCCGCCGCTCCCCGTCGGCACCGCCGAGGAGAAAGCGAACGCCCAGGCCGCCAACGACGCCCGCCTCCAACCCGGCCGTTCCTGGCACGCCACCCTCGCCACCCGCGGTACCGACCGCATAACCGCAACCCTCGGCGCGGTCCTGCGCGACCAGCTCATCCCCGCACTCACCAAAAAGCCCAAGCGCCTGCCTACCGCCACACCCAACCCCGGCACCAAGGCCGAACCCAAGGAGAAGACGGCCCCGGCCAAGAACAGTCACACCGCCACGAAGAAAGGAACACAGAAGTGATCGCCCCCGAAGAGAAGCTCACCATCCGAACCCTGGCCAACCTCGCCGAGATCCTGCCGTTCATGCTCGGCCACTACCCCGACGACAGCATCGTCCTCCACTGCCCCGGCCCCAACTTCATCGACGGACCGAGCATGACTTGCCCCCTGCCCGACGACCCCGCCCACTGGCAGCAAATAGCCGAAGCCGCAGCTTGCAACTTCATCCAGTACGCCCAGAGCAAGGGACAGGGCCTCGACTGCAACGTCATCATCTACCTCTGCCGCGAACCGCGCCCCGGCCAGACCGCCGAGGAGACCGCCGAACTCCTCCGCCCCGTATCCGACTGGCTCGTCGACGCGCTCACCGAACACCGCGGCACCCCGCAGCAGCAGACCTTCGGCCTCGTCGCAGGACGCTGGTGGGTCTACGAATGCGATCTTCCCGGATGCTGCGAAGGCGAACCGCTGCCCGCCCTCGACGACCCCAACAGCGTCGCGGCACAGCTGATCCGGTTCGGCTACTCGCCCTGCCGCCGCACCACCGAAGTCCTCGCCGACTTCCAGTCCCTCGACCCCGCAACCGCACCTCACCTGCTTCAGACCCTCAAGAAGGAAGGACTCAACTACGCCAACCAGTGCGCCTTCCCGGGCGGACAAGACGCGGCCCTCGCAGCCACACGACTCCTCCTCGAAGAAGCGATGCGCGACTTCCGCAGCGGCGCCACCGAGATCGCCGACGACATGACCGCCCGACTCATCCACGGCCTCCAGGACCACCACGCACGCGACCACGCCTTCGAGTTCGCCGAGGACGACGACCTTCCGCACGCACGACGCCTGTGGATCTACCTCGCCCGCCGCTGCGTACCGCCCTTCACCGGCCAGTCAGTCCCCCTGCTCACCGCCCTGGCCTGGGTCGCATGGCGACAGGAGGACAAGATCACCGCCCGCCTCGCACTCCGGCAGGCGTTGAACACCGACCCCGACGACGCTATGGCCGACCTCCTCCACGACGCCATCAACGCCGGAGCCGACCCCCAAGGACTCCTCGCCATCGTCCGAGACGAACGAGCACAACGACAGAAGCGCACCCAGCACCAGGACACCAACGCGCACTGAACGACTTCGGCGGCCCCGGTATCAGCCGGGGCCGCCCGGACCCCGAAAGACCTGAGCATGACCACACCCACCAAACCCGTCGGCGCCATCGCACGACACACCGCCTACCTCCCTCAGTTCTGGGACAAGGCTCAGGACAGCCGTGACGTCTGGCGCATCGACTGGGGGCACCCCGGCTTCAGCCACCGGACCCCGCCCGAGCCCACCACCGACCACCAGCCCACGGTCCTCGTACGCCGCTGGGACGGCCCCGCCCCCGACTCCTCCGGCGAGATATGGCCCTACGCACACCGCGGCGCCTGCCTCGCCTGCACCTGGGAGGGCCCCGACCGTCGCAGGACGGACGAAGCCGTTGAGGACGCCCACGACCACACCCACCCCCAATGGCGCACACTGCCGCCGCTCCCCGAACGCCGAGGCCGGCGCTGGCTCACCTACGCCAGCCAGCTCTACCCGGAAGGCTGGTTCGACACAGGAGGGCCCATACGCACCATCCGCACGGGAATCGAGAAGCGGCACCTGCCCGGCAAGGCGCCAGGAGGCGGCTACGACCTCGCCGTGGAGCCCCCGGAGACCGAGCGGCGAATGGTGATCACCGAGACGCTGCCCCTTGAGTACGACACGAGCGAGGCAGTGTGAGCGACCCCAAGTCCGTCACATGGCTCCGTCCCGAGTTCAGGGGCCGCGAGGATGAACTGATCAGCCTCGCTGCTGGAGCAGCCCTCGTCGGCGTCAGCCGCTCCGCCGTCAGCAACTGGTCGAAACGCCACTCGAACTTCCCCAAGATCGCCCTTCTGACGGGCATCGGCGACCGTCGTATGAAGTACGTCCCGCGCTCCGAGTTCCTCGACTTCGCCCGCGCGCAACTGAACAAGAAGCGCGGCTCCGGCCGCCCGACGGGACCTCGCCGCCCCGCAGCACTCATTCGAGCTGAGGAGGTCGCTCATGCCGAACGCCAGATGGCCCGGCTCGCGGAACTCGAAGCGCGACAAGCAGCGACCTTGGCCAACACTCGAAGGGCTCTGAGGAAGCACAAGGCACGGCTCGAACGCGCCAAGCAGTGTCTCGCCGAGGAGGTCGCCGCAATCCACCACCTCGATACACGGAGGGAAGGTCCTGCGCGGACCCCACAGCATCACCGGACGGGCACGAGTTCCGCGGGGTAATCTGTCAGGACGCAGCTGACCTGCGAAAACGGTCACTGGCTCGACCCCGGGCACAGGGGAAGTGAGCCCGCGTTCATCTCGATGCAGGTGTGAAGCTCCCCGGTTCAGCCCTCACTCCGACCAGCAACGCTGCCGCTCAGCACGGTCCTGGGGCCGAAGTTCGGGAACGGATGGGAACCTGGTGGGAACGGAAGCATCAGGAAGGATGCGGCAAGGCCCAGCGAGAGCGGGCACCCGCACCCGCTCTGACCTGCAACTTCCCCTTGAGTCAGGCAATGTCGATCAAGATCGTGATGATCATGTGCTGACTCGTAATGCGTAGGTCAAGGGTTCGATTCCCTTAGGCGGCTCCATTGGAACCCCAGCCCGGACAGTGTCCGGGCTGGGGTTTTCTGGGGCAGTTTGGCGACGGCCTCGCCGATGCTCTTGACTCGCAGAGGCTAGTCCCGCCGCGGGCTCGGCACCGGCTCTTCAGGCTCTTCCCGGGCGTCGCGGACAGCGTGGCCGCGTCGTTCGCGCTTCATCTCCTCTTCCATCCGCTCAACTCGCTTCATGGCGGCCTTCAGGATGGGGGGTGCCATGATCGGGGTGATGACAGCGATCAGCACAATGATGCTGTACATGGCGGTGGTGATGAGTCCCAGACGTACGCCGACGACGGCGATGACGACCTGAACGACCCCGCGCGCGTTGATGCCGGCCCCGATCGCGAGAGCCTCCCAGCGGCCGAGTCGGCCAACGCGGCTGCCGACGATGGCGCCCAGGAACTTGCTGGCCACGGCGACAGCCAGCACGGCCAGCGCCCATAGTGCGGTTGTGCCGTGGAAGAGAGAGGTGAGGTCGATCCGCAGTCCGGCGAGTGCGAAGAAGAGCGGGGAGAGAAACGCCAGCACCACGGCGTTGAGCGGTTGGAGCCGTGCGGTCTGTTCGCCGGTGTCGCACGCGCCGATGAGTATGCCGCACAGGAAGGCTCCGAGGAGTGCTTCGAATCCCAGGGCCTGGGCGCCCGCGCCGGACAGGACCAGGAGGACGACGGCCGCGGTGATGGTGGATCCGCGGGAGTCGGAGCGGCCGGCCCAGTGCATGACGCGGCGCACCGTCCAGCGTCCGGCTGTGAGGGTGACGAGCAGCAGTACCGCCATGTGCAACAACGGAGTGGCGATCTCCTGCGGGCCGATTCCGGTGGTGGCCAGGGCTGTCACGACCGAGACGAGGAGCCAGCCCACCGCGTCGTCGACGGTGGCGACGACCAGGATCATCTGGCCCACGGTGCGGTTGATGAGCCCCATGTCGACGAGCACTCGGCCGATGATCGGGATCGAGCTAACACTCAGCGCGACGCCGATGAAGCTGGCGAAGATCACGGGGTCCACGTCGGAGGGTTTGAGGTCGGCGGGCAGGGCCAGGCCGAGCAGGAAGCCGAGTCCCAGAGGGAGCAGCAGTGCGGTCGTGCTCACGGCCGCCGCGGTCCGGCCGTGACGGCGCGCGAGCTTGAGGTCTATGTGCATACCGGTGAAGCCCACCAGGAGAAGGACGCCGAGTTGTCCGATGGCGTCCAGCAGGTGCTTCTGCTCTGTGTTGTGTGGGAACAGCCAGGTGGAGGCCGCGGGTGCGGTGTGGGCGAGGACACTGGGCCCGAGCAGGACGCCGGCGGTCAACTCGCCAACGATGCTCGGTAACCCGAGCCGCTGGGCAAGTCGGCCGAGCAGGAAGGCCAGGCCGAGCAGGGTGCCTGTCTGGAGCAGGAAGAGCAGGAGCGTCTGCGCGGGCAGGGGCTCGACAGGGGCGAGGGACAGCATCATGGACAGCTCCTCGTCGGGAATCGGGCTGAAGGCTTCACACGTGGTTTTGCCGACGGAGTTCGACACCGGTGACGTGCTCTGCGGGACGAGGCCGCGATGGCGCCGTCTGAGTGCCGAGGCCGACTTGTACGGGGCGATCCGCCCTGATGTCCGGGCGGGGATGTCGTACGGGGCCTCGGTGTGTGAGCACGGAGTCGGATCCGCACGGAGAAGGCCGCGTGGGTGCCGGTTGGGCCGCGGCCCGTGGGAGCCGGTTGGGCCGCAGCCGCGAGAGACGCTCACATCGCGGGACACGGCTGAACCCCGCAAGCCGCTGACCGACCGTCGTCGGGGCCTGGCAGTCGCTGCCCGTGTGCTGCGCCTGGCAGGCGGCGAGCACGCTTCTTCCGCTGATCCTCGCTGCGGCCGGCTGAGTGTCCCCAACCCACGGGTGCGGCCGAACCGGTGCCTACGGTGCCGCATTCGGAGTCGCGTGGGCACGTGCCGTCGCACGGTCGGCGTGGTCGCGGAGGGCCGGCCGCCGCGCGCAACATACAGCGAGGGTCGGCCGGGCGATCCGACACGGCACCGGCCGGTCCCACGATGACTGGCTCACATCCGCGATGGAGTCCGTCGGCTCTTGCCGGAGCCGTTCCACTTCCCGTCGGCTCGTACCGGCGCGGGCAGGTGGCATGCTGATCGTCCCTGTCGAGTTCACCCGGGGGAAGGGTCCTCTTGGCGGGCTCGGGTCAACTGTCGGCTCGTGTCTCCACCGTGACCAGACTGATGACGGAGCCCTCGTCCTCGAACAGGAGCTTTCTCCCCGCGAGTTCCCTCAACTGTGCCTGCAGTCGGTCGATCGGGGTGTCCAATTCCGATGCGAGCTTCTCGGGACGGGCAGGTGAGGTGAGCCGCCGCAGCATTGCCTCGGTCTCGGGTCCGACCGGAAGCCACCGACGGGCGCCGAACCTCGTGTCGAGCACGCCAGGCTCCCCGGCGTCGTCGACTGTGAGCTCCAGGCGGGGCGGCGCCCCTTCCTTCCATGCGGCGAGCCAGGCATCGGTCAGCTCTCGCAGCTTCGTGATCCAGTCGATGGACTGGAGCTGGTACGGGGCCAGGTTCTCGTCGATGAAGAAGTAGGCGAGGTCCTGGAGCTGGTCGTCCGGTACGACGGGGTAGGCGAGCCCGTAGAAGTCCAGCGGCCGCAGGTCGAGTCCGTACTCGTCGCGCTTGGTGAAGTAGGGGCTGTACCTGTCGAAGCGGACCAGGAACGTTCCGTCGGGCGGCGGCAGATGAACCAAATTCGGCAAATCCGCTGCGTACTTCCGGTAGACGTTCTCTTCCTCTCCCGGGAAGCCGATGAGCAGATTCCAAACCGGCACGACGTCGTATCTCAGACACTTCTGGAGGAACTGGAGGTTGAGGAACGACGTGGTGCCCTTGGCCATGAGTTTGAGGGTCGAAGTGGCCAGTGCCTCGATCCCGGGCTGCACCTCGCGTACCCCGGCCTGCGCCATCGTCCGAAAGTCACGGTCCGAGATCGGTACCTTGACCTCGTAGAACAACCGCGCCCCGGCCGGCGTCTCCAGGTGGGGGAAGACGTCGCGCATGTAGTTGCGCGGCATTATGTTGTCCGTACCGTGGAAATCGGTGCACCAGGGCGAGAATTGGAAGAGCCAATGGAGTTGTTCCAGCGCCTTGTCGGGAGCCATGGCGCGGTATCCCATGCCCAGACCGTTGAGGCCGCAGAACGTGCAGTGCGAGCGCTCTCCCCACCAGCATCCACGCGACGTTTCGAAGTAGAGGGTGGGCTTGTCCGTGCCGCCGCTTTCGCGTAGCGCTTCCTGAGACTGGTCGAACTTGTCGACAAAGCTCTGGTATTCCGGCTGTACGTAGTCGTCGATGTCTCTGTCACGGCCGATGGCGCGACGAAATCGGTCGATATTCATATTTCGCTGGGATATAATCCCGGGGATTTCGTCGGCCAGTTGGGGTTTGCCGTCGAGGATGCACTGGACGAACTCTGGGAAGGTGTGCAGTGCCGGTCCGGAGAAGATGAAGTCGAGCGCGGGTATTCGTTCGGCCAGAACCGTTCCCATGGGGGCTTCACAGTTGGCCCCGCCCATGATTGTGATGACCTTGGGGTTGCGCTTCTTGATCATCTGCGCCAATGCGATGCTGGGAATGCTCTGGGAGAACATGGAGGTGAACCCGACGATATCGGCCTCTGCCAGCCGGTAGTCTTCGATGACGCCATTGCAGAAGTCCGCCATCCGATTCCGCATGCGCAGCAGATGGGCTCGGAAACCGGCTGCGTTGTCGTCAGCGAAGTAGCGCTGGAAGTAGGCATCGGCGTTGTCGGTGGAGTCCGGAAAGGCCAGTTGCCGGAAGAGCCACTCGCCGACGCCGGTGGTCAGGTTGCCGTATTCGTTGGCCAGCCGGTTGAACTCACTCGCTCCGAATAACAGTGCAAAGTCTATGTTGACGTAGTGGATCTCCGTCTGGATCGAATCGCCGAATTCGCGCTTCGTGTGCGCAGCGAGCTGACTCAATGCCACCGAAGGCCGGTACCAGTCGGCAAACGGCATGTTGACCAGGGCGATCCGCATCGTACTCATCCTTCTCCCTGTTGGGCCGGAGTGTCCCGTCATCCGGTTCATGTCACTTGAACCTTCAGCTCGTTGGCCCGGATTGGGGCCGCGCTCCTGAACGGACGGTGGAGTTGTGCGCGAGTGGCCGGGCGACTGCGCCGACAAGAGTTGGCGCCATCTGAAATCAGTTGTTGTCGACCCGAGGCTGACAGATGCCTTATCCGCTTGCAAGGAGTGAGTGCCGCCCTATGCCTCGGCTGCCGCGTGAACGCGCTTCCGGCGCCGAATCCTCATCGTTCGCGTGGTGCGAGCACGGCGCCTGTCCGCTCATCGTGGACGAGGATCGCCTCGACCGGACAGTTCTCGCTCGCTTCCAGTACGGGATCGTCCTGCTCGACCCGTGTCCGCATGGGCTGCGAACGGCCGTCGACGAGCCGGAAATAGGCGGGTGCGACGCTCTCGCACATCCCGGAACCGATGCAGGACGACGAGTCGACTTCGACCCGCCAGGTGTGCGGGCTCGTGTCTCCCACTGGTGATCCCCTCCAGTTCGTGAAACCTTGCGGCGTCGATGCTGAGGAAGCTGTTCCGCCGCACCAGTCCTCGGCAGCCTTCCATGCGCATCGGTTGCGTGGAAGGCTGCCTGGAATGCATTTGGCATCATGCCCGAGAACGCGGCAGTGTCCTGGTGACGGGACAGCCGCCGGGGCTGACGGAGCATGAAGTCTCCTGCCTGTCCTGCGCTTGACCTGATGGGGCGGAGGCTGGAAAGTGAGAAAGCCTGAGGGCGGTGAGCCGCAGGGTGACGGCCCGCGATTTCCGGGCTCCTGACGGTTTGTCCTCGAGGAGTTTCCTCTTCTTTTGGTGAGACGGTGCCGGTCGTGAATCGCTTGGTCGCGCCCCGATTCAACTCATTTCTGCTGCATTTCTTCCGGTGGGGTGATGGACGTGCGAGAACGGGTATGCCCGGACCGGTCGCCCGGTGAGGGCGGCGAGGCGTTCGTACCCGGTCCGGATGTGACGGTTCCGGATTTGGTCCAGCGTTGGGTCGGCGAGAAACCAGATGCGGTCGCGGTGGTGTTCGGGGACGTCTCGCTGACCTATCGCCACCTCGGCGAACGGACGGACCGACTCGCTCGCGCACTGGCAGGGCGTGGGGTGGGACCGGAGTCGATCGTCGCCGTCGTGCTCCCTCCGTCGGCCGATGTGGTGGTGGCGCTGCTGGGAGTGCTGAAGGCCGGCGCCGCGTATCTGCCGATCGATCCTGATTACCCGGCCGAACGGATCGAGTTCATGCTCCGTGACGCCGCTCCGGCGCTGGTGCTGACCACGGAGCGGGCCTCGGCGCGGCTGCCGCGCATCTGTCCGCACGTGATGCTGGACGACCTGGATCAGGTGCCGGACGCCCCGGAGGCGCCCGGCACACATCCGGACGCCATGGGGACGGGACGGCCGGATCAACTCGTCTACGTCATCTACACGTCCGGGTCGAGCGGTGTGCCCAAAGGAGTCGCGATCACGCACCGGGACCTGGTGGCCTTCGCGACCGACTCGCTGTGGCGCCGCGAAACCCAGGAATGCGTGTTGCTGCACCTGCCGTTGGCGTTCGACGCTTCCGTCTATCCGCTGTGGGTGCCCCTGATGAACGGCGGTCGGCTCGTCGTCAGCTCGGCCGCGGAGCTGACGCCCGAATCGCTGGCGGCGATGGTGGCCGACCACGGCGTGACCTCGGTCATGCTGATCAGCTCGGTTTTCAATCTGCTGGTCGAGGAGGACGCGCGCTGCCTCGCGGGAATCCGGGAAGTGGTCATCGGAGGAGAGCGCGTCTCACCACCCTTCGTCCGGCGTGCCAGGGCGGCATGCCCCGGCACCGCGTTCGTGAACGCGTACGGGCCGACCGAGACGACGGTGTTCGCCACCGCCCACGTCGTGGAGCCGTCCCCGGCCGTCGGCACGGAGACCGAGGCGGGAAGCGCCATCGAGATCGGCGGAGAGATGCCGATCGGACGTCCCTTCGACGGCATGCGTGTCCACGTACTCGATGAGGAACTGCGGCCGGTGCCCCCGGGCACGCCGGGTGAGCTGTACATCGCGGGTGTCCAACTGGCCCGTGGCTACCTCAACCGTGCCGCGCTCAACGCCGGGCGGTTCGTCGCCTGCCCGCATGGCCCCGCCGGCTCCCGGATGTACCGCACCGGCGACGTGGGCTTCAGAACGCCGGACGGGATCCTGGTCTGCCAGGGCCGTGCCGACGACCAGGTGAAGGTGCGGGGGTACCGCATCGAGCTGGGAGAGATCGAAGCGAACCTGCTGGCACACCCGGCGGTGGCGCACGCGGCGGCGGCCGTCCACTCCGACGACGGCCTGGGCAAGCATCTCGTGGGTTACGTGGTCCCCGCCGGCGACACGGGCGTCGAGGCCGAGCGGCTGTCGGAGTTCGTCGCGCAGCGCCTGCCGGGATACATGGTGCCGTCGGTGTTCATGACGCTGGACCGGCTGCCGCTGACCCCGAACGGGAAGCTGGACCGGTCCGCGCTGCCGGCGCCCGAGTTCGGCGCGGGCGCCTACCGCACGCCGCGCACCGAGCACGAGCGGCAGGTGGCGGGCGTGTTCGCCGAGGTGCTGGGCTTGGACCTAGTGGGGGCCGAGGACGATTTCAACGCTCTGGGCGGCGACAGCATCCAGGCGATCCAGGTAGCGGCCAGGGCGCGGGCACGGGGGCTGACCCTCGGCGTACGGGAGATCTTCGAGGGCCGGACGGTCGCCGCACTCGCCGATGACGCGTCCGCCGCCGGGCGGAACGGGGCCGGCCCGGCGCCGGGCGAGCCGGACGGCGGCGGAGTGGGCTGGATGCCGCTGCTGCCGGCGGCGCGGTGGATCAAGGAGGCCGGTCCCGGGTTCGAGAGGCTGACGCAGGCCCTCGTGCTGGAGCTGCCCTCAGGAATCGACCGGGACGGGCTGGTGGCGACGGTGTCCGCGGTCGTCGACAGGCACGACCTGCTCCGCGCCCGCCTGGTTCCCGGCGGGCTCGTCGTCGAACCGCCGGGACGAGTGGAGGTCGGCCGTCTGGTGCGTCGAGTCGAGTGCGACGGGCGGTGGGACGAGAGCTGGCACCGGACCTTGACGGCCGAGCTGGAAGCCGCCGCGGACGCGATGGACCCGGCCGAGGGGCTGATCTCCCGGCTCGTCTGGTTCGCCCCCGCGACCGGGCCGGGCCGGCTGCTGCTGGCGCTGCACCACCTGGCGGTCGACGGAGTGACCTCGCGGATCCTGATGCCGGACTTCGCGGCGGCCTGGAGACGGGTGCGGGCGGGGGAGACGCCGTCCCTCCCGCCGCCTGCCACGTCGGCGCGGCGCTGGGCGCACGCGATGATGGATGCGGCGTACTCCGAAGAGCGCGTGGCCGAGCTGCCGTACTGGCGGTCGGTCGTGGATGCCCCGGACCCGGTGCTGGGAAAGCGTCGGCTGGAGCCGGCGCTGGACGTCATGGGCACGGTGGAGCGGGTCCGGATCTCGGTGCCGCCCCGCGTGACCGACGCGCTGCTGACGGCGGTACCCGCGGCGTTCCACGGTGGAGTCAACGACGGCTTGCTGGCCGGTCTCGCGCTGGCCGTCGTGCGGTGGCGCCGCGAGCGGCGGGTGGATGAGCGTTCGGTATCGCTCCGGCTGGAAGGCCATGGCCGGGAGGAGCGGATCGCACCGGGCACGGACCTGTCCCGGACCGCGGGCTGGTTCTCCAGCGTCTTTCCGGTACGTCTGGACCTGGCCGGGGTCGACGTGGCGGAGGCGTTCACCGGAGGACCGGCCGCGGGCGCCGCGGTCAAGGCGGTCAAGGAACAGTTACGAGCCGTCCCGGGCAAGGGCCTGGGCTACGGCCTGCTGCGCTATCTGAACGAAGAAACCGCCGCTGACCTGCGGCCGTACCCGCTCGGCCAGATCGGGTTCAACTACCTGGGCCGCTTCTCCGCCGCCGACCTGCCCGAGGATCTGCGCGGGCTGGGCTGGACGCTCACCGGTGACCGGGCCGAGCTGGAGGAGCTGGCCACGCTCGACGCCGGCCACAACCCGGCCATGCCCGCCCCGTCCGAGCTCGCTGTCACCGCGGTCGTGGCCGACGAGGCGGCCGGCCCACGGCTGGACGCGACGTTCGCCGCGCCGAGAGGCGTCCTGTCCCCCACCGATATACGTGAGTTGGCCGATCTGTGGTACGCCGCCCTGGAGGGGTTGGCCGAGCATGTGCGCGGCCCGGGTGCCGACGGGCTGACACCCTCGGACGTGCCCCTGGTTTCGGTGGGGCAGGGCGAGCTGGACGCTTGGCACAAGCGGTACGGCGGGCTCGTGGACGTGTGGCCGCTGACCCCGCTGCAGTCCGGCATGCTGCACCACACGATGCTCGCGGACATCGGCGCCGACGCGTACCACGTGCAGCTCGTGATCGGTCTGGACGGCGCGGTCGACGTCGCACGGATGCGGGCGGCGGCGCGGTCCCTGCTCGACCGGCACGCCGCCCTGCGGACCGCGTTCGTGACCACCACCGCGGGGGACTGGGTCCAACTGGTCGTCACCAAGGCCGAGGTGCCGTCGCGTGAGCTGCGGTTGTCCAACGCCGAGGCGTTCAAGAGGTTCCTGTCCGAGGACCGGCGGGAGCCGTTCGACCTGACCGAGCCCCCGCTGATGCGTCTGACCCTCGCCCGCGTCGGGACAGGGCGCGCCGAGCTGGTCCTCACCGCGCACCACGTCCTGTTCGACGGCTGGTCGGAACCGATCCTGGCGCGGGACCTGCTGCGGCTGTACGGTCACGGCCCCGCTGCCGAGGAGCGGCGATCGTTCAAGGACTTCCTCGCCTGGCTCGACGGGCAGGATCGGGAACGGTCGGTGCGGGTCCACGCGGAGGCGCTCGCCGGAGTCGAGGAGCCGACGCTGGTAGCCACCGCCACCGCCACCGCCGCCACTCCAGGCGCCGTCGGCTTCGGCGAACTCGACGTGTCGCTGACCGATGACGAGGCGGACGCGCTCGCCCGCCGCGCCGCCGAACTGGGCTGCACCCTCAACACCCTCGTGCAGGCGGCCTGGGCGGTCCTGCTCGGCCGTCTCACCGCGAGCACCGACGTGGTGTTCGGCGCCGCGGTGTCCGGCCGACCACCCGCGGTGGACGGCGTCGAGTCGATCGTCGGGCTGTTCCTCAACACCGTCCCGGTGCGAGCCCGTTGCGGACCGTGGGAGACGCTCGCAGGGGTCATGGACGGGCTGCGGTCGGCCCAGGCGGGTCTTCTCGACCACCACCACTGCGCCCTGCTGGACATCCACGAGGCGACAGGCCTCGACGTACTCTTCGACACCCTCGTCGTGTTCCAGTCCCATCCGTCCGATGGTGCCGAGATCGCCGCGGTGGGCGCCGGGGCGGGACTGGATGTCACAGGATTCCGGTCCATCGGCGGATCGCACTACCCGATGGTGGTGTTCGCGGAGCAGGACCACCGCCTGCGGCTGCGGCTCCAGTACCGGCACAGCGCGTTCGACCGGTCGGCGGCCGGGCGCGTCGCGGAGTCTTTCGGACGCGTCCTGCGGGCGTTCGCGGACGACATCGGACTCCCGGTCGCTGCCGTGAGCCTGGGATCACCGGACGGGGGAGGCGGGACGCACCGCGAGTCCCTGCCGAGCGGAGCCTCGGTGCCGGAACTGTTCGAACGGCGGGTGCAAGCGGCCCCTGACACGGTGGCGTTCGTCGCCGAGGGGATTCCGGCCACCCTGCGCGAGATGAATGCCAGGGCCGATCGTCTCGCGCGGCAGCTCGGTCGGCGCGGCCTCGGGCCAGGCTCCGTGGTGGCCGCCCGCTGTTCCGGCGCGGTGGGCCGGGTCGTGGCGCTGCTCGCGGTGCTGAAGGCCGGTGCCTGCCTCCTGCCGATCGAGCCCCGGGATCCGCGCGCGTGGTCGGACGCGGTTCTGGCCGACGCCCGTCCGCAGGCCGTGGTCGCCGACCGGGCGGTGGGTCCGGAAGGGCCCGGCCTGGCCTTGATACCGCTCGACGCGGCAGACGACGACGGCGTGGACGTCGGCCCCGGCCACGCGTGGCCCGGCCCGTCCCGCTCCGTCCGGCCGGAGGATCTGGCCTACCTCGCCTATGCGCCGGACGCGGCGGCCCAGCCGTGTGCCGTGGCGATCACGCATGGCGGCATGGCGGACGCGGTGCCGGCATTCGAGCCGGCTCCTGACGGTGCTTTGGTGACCGGCCCCGAGACGGGCGCGCGGGAGCTGCTGCTGGCCCTCTGCGCCGGCGGCACCATCGAGGTGCGGCCGGAGGCCTCCCTGGCGGAGGCCTCCCTGGCGGAGGCCTCCCTGGCGGAGGCCCCTCTGGCGGAGGCACCCCCGGCGGAGGCCCCGCGGGCCTTACTGCTCGGCCCCTCCCTGGCCCCGGCCGAACCAGGCGCCGTGGGGGAGCTGTACGTGGCGGGGGAGTTCGCCCGCGGGTTCCTCGGGCGCCCCGGTCTCACCGCCGGACGGTTCGTCGCCGACCCCTACGGCCCGCCGGGGTCGCGCATGTTCCGCACCGGGGTGCGCGCACGGTACGGGGTCAGCGGGGGGCTGGAACGGCTCGGTGGCAGGCGGGCGAGGACATGGACCGGGGAGCAGGCGGTGGAGACCGTCCTGCTGTCCCACCCACACGTGGCGCAAGCGCTCGTGGTGGCCGGTGAACGCGGGCCGACCGGATATGTGGTCGCGGCCGGCCCGAACGCCGCCCCCGTCGAAGACCTCCGGGACCATGTCGCCCAGCGTCTGCCGGCCCGTCTGGTCCCCACCGAACTCGTTTGGCTGGAGCGCCTGCCGGCCACCGTCGACGGAAGCGTCCGCCGCGGGCGTACGCGGGACACGACCACCGACGCCCGACGGGAACCGCGCGACGAGCGAGAGGAAGTGCTGGTCCGCCTGTTCGCCGAGGTGCTGGGCCGGGACACGCTCGGCGTCGACGACGACTTCTTCGCCTGCGGCGGCAACTCCCTGCGGGCCACCAGGCTGATCGGCCGGATCAGGACCGAGCTGGGGTCACAGGTGACGATCCGGTCCGTCTTCCAGTACCCGACCGTCGCCGGGCTGGCCGCGCGGTGGCAGGACGTGGCCTCGGCGGCCCCGCCCCGGCTGCGCAGGATCAGCAGGACGAGCGAGGAGTAGTCGCGGATGAGTGTCGACATCGCAGGACTGATGCCGGAGAGCCCGTACATCTGGCGGGCGAGACGGCCGGGGCACGCACGGCGGCTGATCTGCTTCCCGCACGCGGGCGCGGGCGCGGGCGCCTACGCGGAGTGGAGCGGATGGTTGCCCCGGGACGTCGAGCTGGTCGCGGTGCAGTTGCCCGGCCGCCAGAACCGGATCGCCGAGGAGCCGTTCACCGACGTCCGCCCGCTGGTCAATGTGCTGGTCCACGCGCTCCGTCCCGTCCTGAACGGCCCGTTCGCCTTCTTCGGCCACTCCTGCGGCGCCGCGCTGGCCTACGAGCTGGCTCAGGCGTTGCGGCCGCGCGGCCACCAGGGGCCTGAACAGATGTTCCTCTCGGCGCAGCCTGCCCCGGATCAGACAGGGATCCGGCCACTCCACAACCTCCCGGACGAGGAGTTCCGCGTCGAGATGATCCGGCTCGGCGGGATCGACCCCGAGATCCTCGCCGACGAGGACGTGATGGGCTCTCTCATGGCGGTACTGCGGGCGGACTTCACCCTCTGGGAACGGCACCGCCTGGTCTCCGGCCCCTCGCTGGCCTGCCCGATCACGGTGCTCGCCGGCAGGTCCGACCCTCGGGCGCCGGTCGGGACACTCGACGCCTGGAAGGCGCTCACGACCGCGCGGTTCGACACCCGGCTGTACGAGGGCGGCCACTTCTACTTCCAGGAGCGGATCGCCGAGGTGGTCGGGTTCATCGGCGACCGGACACTCAACCCGGTGACGGATGGGGGGACGAGATGACGATCTCCGATGCGCTCGGTCAGGGCGTGCTCGACGGCATGGCCGCTGCGGCCAGACGGGCTCCCGGGGTCACCGACGCGGTCGCGGTCGTCCGCAAGGGAGTCAGACCGGCCGTTCCGTCGAAATCCGTCCCATCGGTGCGTCCCGTGCACGCGGACGAGCGGCACAGACCGCCCGCCGACCTCGACGGCGGCCCGCTCGCCGTCCCCGAGGACTGGCCCGCCACGCTCCAGGAAGCCCTGCGGACGGCGGCCGAACTGGCCCCGGACAAGGGCACGATCTTCATCCGGCGGGACCTCGACGACGACGTGCAGAGCTATCCGGAGCTGCTCGCCGAGGCCGAACGCACCCTCGCCGGACTGCGCGCGGCAAAGCTGAGCCCGGGAGACTCGGCCCTGTTCGTGTTCGAGGACAACCGGGCCTACCTCACGGCCTTCTGGGCGTGCGTACTCGGCGGGTTCGTACCGGCACCCGTCGCCGTTGCCCCGACGTACCGTTCCGCCAACGAAGCCAATCGCAAGCTGCGCAATGCCTGGGAGCTGCTCGGACGCCCCGTGCTCATCACCGACGCGGCCACCGCCGGGCGGGTGGCGGATGTGCGAGGCCTGTGGGACGAGCCCGACGTGCGCATCCTCACCGTCGGCGAACTCGCTCAGAGCCCACCCGACCACGACTGGTACCCCGCGGGGCCGCAGGACCCGGTGCTGGATCTGCTCACCTCCGGCAGTACCGGCGTGCCCAAGTGCGTGCGGCACACCAACGCCTCGGTGGCGGCCCGGACCCGCGCGGTCGCCCAGCACTGCGCCCTGACCGGTGAGGACGTCAGCCTCATCTGGATGCCGCTCGACCATGTCACGGTCGCGATGTACAACGTGCGGGACGTGTTCCTGAGGGCCCTGCACATCAACGCCAGGACCGAGCACTTCCTCGGTGATCCGCTGCTCTGGCTCGACTGGATGGACCGGTACCGGGTCACCAACTCCTGGGCGCCGAATTTCGCCTTCTCCATGGTCAACGAGCGTGCCGCGGAGATCCGTGGCCGGTCCTGGGATCTGTCCCGCGTGCGCGAGCTGGTCAACGCCGGCGAGCCGGTCATCGCCGCGACCAGCCACCGGTTCCTGGAACTGCTGGCGCCACACGGACTGCGCGCGGACGTGAGCGCTCCCTGCTGGGGCATGTCGGAGACGTGCTCCGGGGTCACCTACACCCGTCAGAGCCGCGATGCCCCCGCGGCCGGGACCGTCGCCGTCGACCCGGCCTCGATCGGCGGCACCGTCCGCTATCTGCGGGCGGACGACGAGGGCGCGGTCCTGCTCTCCACCGTAGGGCGGCCGATACCAGGGGTCCGGCTGCGGGTCGTGGGGGACGACGGATCGGTGCTTCCGGAAGGCCGCGTCGGGGAGTTGCGCATCCGCGGAGCCACGATGATGCGCGGCTACTTCCGCAACGACGAGGCCAATCGCGCCTCCTACGACGAGCAGGGCTGGTTCCGCACCGGGGACCTCGCGTTCGTCACCGACGGCGAGGTCGTCATCGCCGGCCGCGTCAAGGACCAGATCATCGTGCGCGGCATCAACTACCTGGCGCACGAACTGGAGAACGTCGTCGAGCAGGTCGACGGGGTACGGGCCACGTTCGTGGCGGCCACGGGGCTGCGCGAGCCCGATGCCAGATCCGACCGGCTCGTGATCTTCTTCGTCACCGAGCACGGAAGCGCCGGGGCGCTCACCCGGATCGCCGACGACGTGCGGGCTGTCCTGGGGAGCGAGGCCGGACTCGCCCCGGATCTGCTCGTGCCGCTCGACGAGGCGGAGTTCCCCAAGACCAGCAGCGGGAAGATCCAGCGGTCCGTGCTGGCCGACCGGCTGCGCGCCGGCGCGTTCGAAGACCGGGCGATCGCGACCGCCGAGACCCCGGACGACGCCGGTCTCGTCCGGCGGCAGTGGGTGGAACTGCCCGCCGCTGCCGCGACGGACAGCGGCGACGCCGGTGCGCGGCTCGTCCTCGCCGAAGGGGAGGTACTGCGGCGGCTGCGGCCCGGCGGCCCGTTGGTCACCGCCGGCCGCGGGGACAGGCTCATCGAGGAGGCGCCGGACCGGTACCGCGTGGCGGCGAGTGACCAGGCACAGATGCGGCAGTTGCTCGAGGCGGTGACCGCCCGGCACGGTCCGGTGGCCACGGTCGTGTTCGCTCTTCCGCTGTCGTGCGACGGCGATCACCTGGAGCGGCTGACCGCGATGACGGCCGAGCTGACCGCTCTGGTCGGCGCGCTCGCGGAGGGCGAGTACGGCCGTCCGCTGCTCCTCGTCCTCACCGCGGGGGCGGTGCGGGTCCGGGACGGCGACCGGGTCGACCTCGGCGCGTGCGCCCTGCCGGGTCTGGTCAGGACCGCGGCCGGCGAGCTCACCGCGCTGCGGCTCCGGCAACTCGACCTGCCCGCCGACGACCGCGAATGGGAGCACGCGCTGCGTGCGGAACTGGCCGAACGGGAGCGCACGGGCATCGTTGCCGCACGGGGACAGCTGCGCTGGCGGCCTGCCCTGGTCCCCGTCGGCGAAGGTGGCGAAGGCGGCGGCACGGCACCTGTCGTCACCGGCGGGTGCTACGTGGTCACGGGTGGGCTCGGCGGCATCGCGCACGACGTGGCGGGCCATCTGATGGCCGCCTACGGGGTCCGGTTGCTGCTCGTGGGGCGATCACCCGCCCAGGGTGAGAAGGCCGCCCGGCTCGCCGAACTGGCCGATCTGGGCGATGTCCGCTACCACCAGGCCGACGTGGCCGACGCGGATGCGCTGGAGACCGCGGTCGCCTCGGCCGAAGCGGACTGGGGCGGCAAGATCGACGGTGTGCTGCATCTGGCCGCCGCCGACCCGACCGGTCAGTGGGCGGACCTCGAACGGCACACGCTCGTCCGGGAAAGCCCGGCGACGTTTGCCGAGCAGTACCGCGCCAAGGTCGCCGGAACGCTCGCCGTCGCCCAGGTCCTCCAGGAAAGGCCGGACGCCACGCTCGTCCTCTTCGGCTCCGTCAACGGCGAATTCGGGGGACGTTCCTTCGGTGCCTATTCCGCGGCCAACGCCTTTCTTGTGGGATTCGCGGACCACTGGCGCCACGAACACCGCCGTTCGGTGCGGTGCCTGGCCTGGAGCATGTGGACCGGCGTCGGAATGAACCAGGGCCGCCCGAGCGAGCCCGCGCGTCGGCGGGGATTCCGGGCGATCGATCCCGGCGAGGGACTGCGGCTCTTGCTGAGTGCGCTCGCCTCGCCTCATCATTACCTGCTGCTCGGCCTCGACCTGACCCATCCGGAAATCATCGAGGAACTGGCCCCCGAAGAGCTGCGTGCCAGCGAGCTGCTGATCGCCTACACCGGTGCCGACGCCCGTCCCGAGGCGGTGCGCGACGCCACGGAGGCGTACGCCCGCACCTGTCCGGTACCGGTGCGGCTGGTCGAAGTGGCGCGCATCCCCAGGGACGTCGATGGCGCCGTCGATGTGCCCCGGCTGCTGATCGACGCCGCCCCGCGCCGGGCGGGGCGCACATTCACCGCGCCCGTCACCGATCTCGAACGGAGCCTCGTCCGCGTCTGGTCCGACGCTCTCGACCGTCCGAGGGTGGGCCGGGACGACTCCTTCTTCGAACTCGGCGGTGATTCCCTCCGTGCCGCCCGGCTGCTGGCGCTGGTGGATGACCGGATAGCGATTCGCGTAACGACCCAGGAGTTCTACGAGAAACCCACGGTGGCGGGAATGGCTGCGACCATCGAACGGCTGATTGAGGAGCGGACGTAGTGATCCCCATCTCTTTCGCACAGCGGCGGCTGTGGTTCATCGACAGACTCGAAGGGCCGTCGGCGGTCTACAACGTGCCGTTCGTGGTGAAAATCCGCGGCGATCTGGATATCGCCGCCCTGCGACTGGCCCTGCGGGACGTCGTCGTCCGCCACGAGAGCCTGCGCACGGTGTTCGTCGAGGACGAGGACGGCGTGCCCACGCAGCGGATCGTCCCGGTCGGCGATCTGCAACTGCCGGTTCCGGTGACGCGGACGCCGCCCGACGACGTGGGCGGCGCGGTGGCGGAGGAGGCGGCGGGCCGGTTCGATCTGTCCGCCGACCTTCCCGTGCGGGCGCGCTTGCTGCGGTGCGGGCCGAGCGAGCACGTGCTGGTGCTGGTGATCCACCATGTCGCCGTCGACGGGGAGTCGGCGGCGCCGCTCGCCCGTGACCTGGCCACCGCCTACACGGCCCGTGCCGAGCGGCGGGAGCCGGACTGGCCGGAACTTCCGGTTCAGTACCAGGACTACACGCTGTGGCAGCGCCAGACGCTGGGCGACGAGAGCGATCCCGGCAGCCTGCTCGCCCGGCAGCTCACGTACTGGCAGGACGAGCTGTCCGGTGCTCCGGAGCAGGTGCGCCTGCCGACCGACCGGCCACGCCCGCCGCGGGCGAGCCGCCACGGCGACCTGGTAGAGGTCGCGATCGAGCCCGGTCTGGTCGCCGCCGTGGAGGACCTGGCGCGGGCCAGGGGAGTGACCGCGCCGATGGTGATGCAGTCCGCGCTCGCGGTCCTGCTGCACCACCTGGGCGCGGGCGAGGACATCACGTTGGGCGCCACGATCGCCGGCCGCACCGACGAGTCCCTGGCCGACCTGGTCGGGTTCTTCGTCAACACCTGGGTGCTGCGGGTCGATCTCTCGGGCAATCCCTCGCTCGGCAAGGTGCTCGACCGTGTGCGGGAGAAGGCGCTGTGCGCCTATGACAACCAGGACGTGCCGTTCGAGCGGCTGGTCGAGAAGCTGAATCCCGAGCGTTCCACCGCGTATCACCCGCTGTTCCAGGTGATGTTCAGCTGGCAGAACGACGCCAGAGTGCGACTCGACCTGCCCGGGGCACAGGCGCGGTTGGAGACGGTGGCAACACCGACCGCCAAGTTCGATCTCGAATTCAACTTCGCCGACGACCCGGCGGAACCGGGCATGGTGTGCAATCTGGAGTACGCGACGGACCTGTTCGACCGGGCCACCGTCGTGGGCATCGGCGAACGGCTGCTGCGGGTGCTGCGGGTGCTGACCGAGGACCCCGGTACCCGCGTCGGTGCGGTGGACGTGCTGGCCCCGGCCGAGCGTGACCTGCTGGCCCGGTGGCACGGCACCGTGGAGCCCGCACCGGACGCGACCGTTGCCGAACTGTTCGAGCGTCAGGCCGCCGCGTGGCCGGACGCGGTGGCGGTGGTCTGCGACGGGCGAGAGCTGACGTACCGGGAGGTGGACGCCCGCGCGAGCAGGCTGGCCGGAGCGTTGGCCCGGCGGGGTGCGTGCCCCGAGGCGCTGATCGGTCTGGCCCTGCCGCGGTCCACGGATCTGGTGGTCGCGCTGCTGGCGATCCTGAAGTCCGGCGCCGCGTACCTGCCGATCGATCCGCGGTATCCGAGCACCCGCCTGGAGCACGTGCTGTCGGAGGCACGGCCGGTGTTCGTTCTCACCGATCCCGGCACGGCGGACCTGCTCCCGGCAGCCGATCTCCCGGTCCTGTTCCTGGACGACCTGGCGGGGCAGCGGGACGTGCCGGCCGGCACGGTGACTCCGCCGCGGCCGGACGGCCTGGCCTACGTCCTGTACACATCCGGTTCCACGGGCACGCCGAAGGGCGCCGCGATCACGCACCGCGGTGTCGTCAACGGGGTGACCCGCCTGGCGGCCACGGTCGGACTGCGGCCGGGATCGCGGATGCTGGCCGGGACGTCGATCGGCTTCGACGTGTCCGTGTTCGAGATCATCACCACGCTGGCGACCGGCGGCACCGTTGAAGTCGTCCGGGACCTGCTCGAACTCGGGGAGCGGGGCGGCTGGTCGGGCAGCGTGATCAGCACGGTGCCCTCGGTCTTCGCCGAACTCGTCGAGCAGATCGCCTCCCGCACCACGGTGGACAGCCTGGTGTTCGCCGGCGAGGCGCTGCCCACGTCGCTGGTGCGGCGGGTACAGGAGGCGTTTCCCGGAATCCGGGTGGTCAACGCCTACGGCCAGAGCGAGAGTTTCTACGCGACCGCCCATGTCGTCGAGGGCCCGCTGCCGCCGGACGCCTCCGGCAGCGCACCCATCGGGACCCCGCTCGGCAACATGCGCGCGTACGTGCTGGGCCAGGGGCTGACACCCGTGGCGCCGGGAGTCGTCGGCGAGTTGTACGTCGCGGGGGAGGTGGGCCGGGGCTATCACGGCCGCGCCGCGCTGACCGCCGAGCGGTTCGTGGCCGACCCCTTCGGGCCGCCCGGGCACCGCATGTACCGCACCGGCGATCTCGCGCGCTGGGACGCCGACGGGCGGCTGGAGTTCGTCGGGCGGGATGACGCCCAGATGAAGGTCCGCGGGTTCCGGATCGAGCCCGCGGAGATCGAGGCGGTGCTGACCGCGCATCCCGGCGTGGCACAGACGGTGGTGACCACGCACGACCTGCCGACCGGCCGGCACCTGGTGGGCTATCTGGTCCCGACCGGCCGGACGGCGGGCGACGCGATGACGGGCGGGCGCCACCACAACGTCGACCTGGCCGCCGGGGTCTCGCCGGCGGAGCTGCGCACGTTCGTGGCGGACCGGCTGCCGGAGTACATGGTGCCTTCGGTCTTCACCGTGCTGGACCGACTGCCGCTGACGCCGACCGGGAAGCTGGACCGTGCGGCGCTGCCCGCCCCCGAGTTCACCGGCCGCGAGTACCGTGCCCCGCGCTCTGCCGAGGAGGAGATCCTGGCCTCGGTGTACGCCGGAGTCCTGGGCGTGGAGCGGGTCGGGATCGACGACGACTTCTTCGCCAGGGGCGGTGACAGCATCCGCTCGATCCAGGTGGTGGCGCGTGCGCGGGCACACGGGATCGAGGTCACCTCGCGCGAGGTCTTCCAGCGCCGTACGGTCGCGCGACTGGCGGAGCTGGCGGGCTCGCGGTCGGGCACGGACCAGGGCCTGGCGGAGCTGGACGGTGGCGGGGTGGGATTCCTGCCGTTGCCGCCGGTCGCCGAGTGGCTGCGGGAACTCGACGGCGGACACGACCGCTTCTCGATGTCGATGATGCTGGACCTTCCCCCGGGCATCGACGAGGCCGGGCTGACCGCGACCCTGACCGCCGTGCTGGACCGGCACGACGCGCTCCGGTCCCGGCTGGTCTCCGACGGATTACGGATCGGCCCGCCCGGTTCGGTGGATGTGCGTGGCCTGCTGCACCGAGTGGAGTGGGAAGGGCACTGGGAGGAACTCGCCGCGGCGGAACTGGACGCGGCCACCGCCCGGCTGGATCCCGCTACCGGGGTCATGGCGCAGTTCGTGTGGTTCGATCCGGGCCGGCTCCTGGTGGTGCTGCACCACCTGGTGGTAGACGGAGTGTCGTGGCGCATTCTGCTCCCGGACCTCGCGGCCGCGTGGAAGCAGGTCCGCTCCGGCCGGACACCGGCCCTGCCGGAGGTGGGCACGTCGCTGCGCCGGTGGACGCACGCTCTGGTGGAGGAGGCGCCGAAGCGGGTCATCGAGATGCCCCTGTGGCGGTCCGTGACGGACGGCCCGGACCCGGCCCTGGGATCCCGCCGCCTGGACCCGGCCGTCGATGTCGTGGCCACGGTCGAGCACCTGTGGGTGCGGATGCCGGCGCAGGTCACCGAGGCGGTGCTGACCGAGGTGCCCAGGGCGTTCCACGGCGGGGTCAACGACGGCCTGCTGGCCGCGCTGGCGCTGGCGGTCGTGCGCTGGCGGCGCATGCGGGGCGTGGAGGAAAGCTCCGTGCTCGTCCGTCTGGAGGGCCACGGCCGGGAGGAGGACGTGGTACCGGGTGCCGACCTGTCCCGCACCGTGGGCTGGTTCACCAGCATGTTCCCCGTCCGCCTGGATGTCTCCGACGTCGATGACGCCTTCGCCGCGGGCCCGGCCGCGGGCCGCGCCGTCAAGGCGGTCAAGGAGCAGCTGCTGCGCATCCCGGACAAGGGGCTCGGCTACGGGCTGCTGCGGTATCTGAACGAGGACACCAGGGCCGAGCTGGCGAACCTGCCGTCCGGGCAGATCGCGTTCAACTACGTGGGCCGCTACTCCGAGGCCGACATCCCCGAGGAGCTGCGCGGGCTCGGCTGGACCCGGACACCCGGCACCGCCGAACTCCTCGCCGACCTCGACGCCGACATGCCCGCGTTGTCGTCGCTGGACGTGAACGCGATGGTCACCGACGCCGGTGAAGGGCCCGAGCTGACGGCCAGGTTCAGCTTCCCGCGCGGCGTGCTGACCGCGGAGGAAGTGCGTGCACTCGCCGACCTGTGGCGTGCCGCGCTGGAGGCGCTGGCGCGGCACGTCGCCGAGCCCGGAGCCGGCGGCCTGACGCCCTCGGACGTGCCACTGGTATCGGTGCAGCAGGCCCAGATCGAGGAGTGGGAGCGGCGTTACTCGGGCCTGGCCGACATCTGGCCGCTGACTCCGCTGCAGTCCGGGCTGCTGTACCACGCGATGCTGGTCGGTTCCGGCTTCGACCCCTACCACGTGCAACTCGTGCTGCATCTTTCCGGCGTCGTGGACCCGGAACGGCTGCGCGCGGCAGGACAGGCGCTGCTCGACCGCTACGAGAACCTGCGCGCCGCCTTCGTCCCCAACGGAGATGGGGACCACGTCCAGTCCATACCGGACCGGGTGGAGCTGCCGTGGCGGTATCTCGACCTCACCGGCCAGGAGGCGGAGCTGGAGCGGTTCCTGGAGGAGGACCGCAGCACGCATTTCAACCTGGCGTCGCCCCCGCTGCTGCGCCTGTCACTGGTGACCACGGGCCCCGACCGGTCGGAGCTGATCTTCACCGCGCACCACGTCCTGTTCGACGGCTGGTCGGTGCCGCTGCTGCTGCGGGACCTGCTGAAGCTGTACGGCTCCGGCGGGGACACCTCGGTGCTGCCGCGCATGCGCGGCTACAAGGAATTCCTGGAGTGGAGGTCGGGCCAGGACCACGACGCGGCCGTCCGGGCCTGGGCGGCGGAGCTGGACGAAGTGGACGAGCCGACCCTGCTCGCCCCGGGTGCCTCCGCCGTCGCCGCCGCGGACGTCGGCCAGGTCGACGTCCCCCTTCCCGCCGACCTGGCCCGCGCCCTGTCGCGACGTTCGGCCGAGCTGGGCATCACCCTCAACACGCTGGTCCAGGGCACCTGGGCGATCCTGCTGGGCAGGCTGACCGGCAGGCAGGACGTGGTGTTCGGCGCCACGGTGTCGGGTCGGCCGCCCGCCATCCAGGATGTGGACTCGATGGTGGGTGTGTTCATCAACACCCTGCCGGTACGGGTCCGTTGCGGCGATACGGACACGCTCGCCGAGCTGCTGACGCGCCAGCAGAGCCGCCAGGCGGCGCTGCTCGACCACCACCACCGAGGGCTGGCCGACATCCAGCGGGCCGTCGGCCTGACCCCTCTGTTCGACACCTTCGTGGTCTTCGAGTCCTACCCGATCGACCATGTCGGCCTCAGCGAGGCCTACGCCGGGACCGGGGTGACCGTCACCGGGCTGACACCGTACGGCGGATCCCACTACCCGCTCGCGGTGGTGGCGGACGCCGACCCGCAGCTCCGGCTGGTCCTGCAGTACCAGCAGCACGTGTTCGAGCACGATGTGGTCACGGGGATCGCCGACCGTTTACAGCGCATACTGCGGCTGTTCGCCGCGGATCCGCACGCTCCGGTCAGCCGGATCTCCGTGCTCGACCCGGCCGAGCGTGAGCTGGTGATAACGCGGTGGAACGACACCGCGCATCCGGTGCCGTCCGTCACTCTCGCGGAGCTGGTCGACGACCAGGTCTCCCGGTCACCCGAGGCGACCGCTGTGGTGTTCGAGGACACCGCCGTCACCTACGCCGAGCTCGCGCGTCGCGCGGACCGGCTCGCGCGGCACCTGTCCGCCCACGGCGCGGGACCGGAGACAGTGGTGGCGGTGATGCTGCCACGCTCGGTCGAGATGGTGGTCGCGCTGCTGGCGACCCTGAAGACCGGCGCCGCGTATCTGCCGGTCGACCCCGGCCATCCCGCGGACCGGATCGCGTTCCTGTACGGCGACGCCCGTCCGCTCGTCACCGTCACCACGCCGGACGCGCCGGTCCCGGACGGTGCCCCGCGCATCGTGGTCGGCGATCAGGCCGAGCCCCCCGGCCCGGACGAGGCCGGACCCACCGGCACCGGGTGCGTCACGCGACCGGCTCCGGCAAACCTGGCGTACGTCCTGCACACCTCGGGGTCGACGGGACGGCCGAAGGGCGTGGCGGTCAGCCACGAGGCGATCGTGAACAGGCTGCTGTGGATGCGGGACCACTACGACGTGACCCCTGAGGACCGAGTCCTCCAGAAGACCCCGCTCACCTTCGACGTCTCGGTCTGGGAGCTGTTCCTGCCCCTGATCTCCGGTGCCACCCTGGTGGTGGCCAGGCCGGACGGCCACCGGGACCCGGCATATCTGTCCGCGCTGATCCAGCGGGCCCAGGTCACCGTCGCCCACTTCGTGCCGTCGATGCTGCACGACTTCATCCGGGATCCGGCGGCCGGCGGCTGTACGAGCCTGCGCGAGGTCATCTGCAGCGGTGAGGCCCTGCCGGCGCGACTGCGCGACGAGTACCACGCGGTTCTCGGGGCGCGGCTGAACAACCTCTACGGCCCGACCGAAGCCGCGGTCGACGTCACCGCGACGCCCTGCCCGCCCGGGGCCGGCCCCGTCACCATCGGCCGGCCCGTCTGGAACACCCGGCTGTACGTCCTGGACGCGAATCTGGCCCCCGTCCCCCCGGGCACGGCTGGCGAGCTGTACCTCGCGAGCGACCAGCTCGCCCGCGGCTACACGAGGCGTCCCGGGATGACCGCCGACCGGTTCGTCGCCGACCCCTTCGGCGGACCGGGCGATCGGATGTATCGCACAGGTGACCTGGTCCGGTGGGACCGGCGGGGGCAGGTCGAGTACCTCGGCAGGACCGACCAGCAGATCAAGATCCGGGGCTGGCGCGTCGAACCGGGGGAGATCGAGAAGGTGCTGGCCGATCACCCGGCCGTCGAGCGCGCCGTGGTGGTCGCCCGCGAGGCCGGCGGCGGGCCGCGCCTGGCGGGCTACGTGGTGCTGGACCGGCGCACGGCACCGGCAGTGGCGAACCTGGTCCGGCTGGGCCGGGAGGGCCGGCTCGACGGACAGGAACTGCACGAACTGCCGAACGGAATGATGGTCCGCGCCCGTAACCGTTCGAGCACGGCGTTCCTGTACGACGAGATCTTCGTACGGAACGCGTACTTCCGGGCGGGGATCACCCTGCCGGAAGGGGCCCGAGTGGTGGACATCGGCGGCCACGTCGGCCTTTTCTCGCTGTTCGTCAGCCGGCGGTGGCCGGACGCCAGGATCTACGCGTTCGAGCCGATTCCCGAACTGTCCCGGATGTTCCGGCTGAACGCCGAACTGCACGACATCGACGTCGTGGTGACCAACTGCGGCATCGGCCGTGAGCCCGGCGTCACGGAGTTCACCTACTACCCGGACCTGTCTCTGCTGTCCGGGCGCTTCGCCGATGAACGCGAGGAGCGCCACATGCTGGAACTGGTCGTCGGTGACGACAGTCGGCACGCCGGGCTGGACGAGGCGGAGCTGGCCGAGCTGCTGACCGAGCGGCTGTCCAGCGAGCGGTGCGAGGTCGAGATGCGGACCCTCTCGCAGATGATCCGCGAGCACGGCATCCCGGTGATCGACCTGCTGAAGATCGACGCGGAGAAGAGCGAGCTGGACATCCTGCTGGGCATCGAGCCGGACCACTGGCCGATCATCCGGCAGGTGGTGGCCGAGGTCCATGACATCGAGGGGCGTCTCGACATCGTCTCCGCCCTGCTGCGCGACCAGGGCTTCCAGGTCACGGTGGAGGCCGCGGACGAACTGGCCGGCACGGAGATGTACTCCGTGTACGCCACCCGTCCCGAGCCGGTACCCCGGCCGGCCCGGCCCGCACCGGCCGAGCAGGGGCAGCGGTGGTTCAGCCCCGAGCGGCTCAGCGAGGACCTCCGCGCACACGCGGCTGCCCAGCTGCCCGCGCACCTGGTCCCGACGGCGTTCGTGGCGCTGGACACCCTGCCGCTGACCACCAGCGGCAAGGTGGACCAGGCCGCTCTGCCCGTACCCGAGTTCGGCGCCGGCGCGGGGCGGGGGCGTGGCCCGCGCACCCGGCGGGAGGAACTGCTGTGCCTGCTGTTCGCCGAGGTGCTGGGGCTGGAACGGGTCGGCATCGACGACGACTTCGCGGCTCTGGGAGGCCACTCGCTGCTGGCCACGCGGCTCGTGAGCAGGATCCGCACGGCCCTGGGCGTGGACGTCCCCATCCGCGTTGTCTTCGACGCGCCGACCGTCGCGGAGCTGGTCGAGCACTTGCCGACCGGGCCGTCGGAACGTCCGCTGCTGCGGCGCGCGGAGCCGCGGCCTGCCCGCGTGCCGCTGTCCCCCGCACAGCATCGGGTGTGGTTCGCGCACCAGTTCGACGGCGCGTCCGCGACCTACAACGTACCGCTCGTGCTGCGGCTGACCGGCACGCTGGACGTCCCGGCCCTGCGGTCGGCGTTACGCGATGTGGTGGCGCGGCACGAGAGCCTGCGCACGGTGGTGGGCGAGGACGAGAACGCCGTGCCCTTCCAGCGGATCCTTCCGGCCGGTGAGGTGCCACTGGACGTACCGGTCGTGGAGGCCGGCCCGCGCGCCCTCGACGGCGCCGTGGCGGAGGCGGCGGTCCATCTCTTCGACCTGGCGACGGACCCGCCGCTGTGGGTCAGGCTCTTCCGGTCCGGCCCCGAGGAGCACACCCTGCTGCTGCTGATCCACCACATCGCCGGGGACGGCGAGTCGATCGCTCCGCTGATGCGCGACCTGAGCGCGGCGTACGCCGCCCGCCTGACCGGTGAGGCGCCGGACTGGCCGGAACTGCCGGTGCAGTACGCGGACTACACCCTCTGGCAGCGAGAACTGCTCGGAGCGGAGGACGACCCCGCCGGGCTGCTGGCCACCCAGGCCGACTACTGGCGAGCGGAACTCGACGGCGTTCCCCAGCCGCTCCAACTGCCGACCGACCGTCCCCGGCCTCCGGTGGTGGGCCACCGCGGCGACCTGGTCGTCTTCCCGCTCGAACCCCGGCTGATGACCGCGGTCGAGGAACTGGCGGCAGCGCATGGCGCGACGACGTCCATGGTGCTGCAGGCGGTGCTGGCGGCGCTGCTGCGCGATCTGGGGTGCGGCGACGACATCACCATCGGATCCCCGATCGCCGGCCGCACCGAAGAGGCGCTGACGGACCTGGTCGGCTTCTTCGTCAACACCTGGGTGCTGCGTGTCAGGACGCCGGAGAACCCCACGTTCACCGAGGTCCTGACCGAGGTGCGGCGGCGCGCGCTGGCCGCCTACGACCACCAGGACGTCCCGTTCGAACGGCTTGTGGAGCTGTTGAACCCCGAACGTTCCACCGCCTACCATCCGCTGTTCCAGGTCATGTTCTCCTGGCAGAACGTCACTGACGGCGGCTTCGAGATGAGCGGGCTCGAGACGACCATGGACACGGTCGACACCGCCACGGCGAAGCTCGACCTGTCGTTCATCATGGTCGACGTGCCGGGGCAGGGCGTGGTGGGCAACGTCGAGTACGCGACCGATCTGTTCGACCGCGCCACGGTCGAGGATCTCGCGGACCGGTTCGTGGAGACGCTGCGTCGTGCGGTGGCCGATCCGAACGAGCGGCTCGGTGCCGTGGCCGGACCGGTCCGGCCGGCCGTGGAGCGCCCGGCGGCCCCCGTCGGCTACCAGGAGCCGCGGACGGCGACAGAAGCGGTGCTGGCAGGTGTGGTCGCCGAGGTCCTCGGGATCGGACAGGTCGGCGTCCACGACGACTATTTCCTCGTCGGCGGTGACAGCATCCGGTCGATCCAGGTCGTCTCACGGGCCAGGACATCGGGCGTCGAGATCACCCCGCGCGAGATGTTCGAACTCCGGACGGTGGCCAAGCTGGCCGCGAAGGCCGACGAAAGGGCCGGGCTGGAAGCGATACGGGCGGAGCCGGACGGGGCCGGGATCGGCACGCTGCCGCTGCCGCCGATCGGGAAGTTCCTGCTGGAGCACGGGAAGATCGACCGCTTCGCCATGGCGACCGTGCTGGACCTGCCCGAAGACATCGACGAGCCGGGACTGGCCGCGACGCTGGCCGCGGTGATCGACCATCACGACATGCTGCGCTCCCGCCTGGTGGACGGCGGACTGCGGGTGGAACCGCGGGGCACCGTGGACGTCCGTACCCTGATCACCCGGGTCGACCGCGAGGGCCGTGAAGGCCCGGCCGACCTGCAGCGCGAGCTGGACGCCGCCGTCGGCCTGCTGGATCCGTCCGCCGGGGTGATGGCGCGGTTCGTCTGGGTCGACCCGGGGCTGCTCATCGTCGTCCTGCACCACCTGGTCGTGGACGGGGTGTCCTGGCGGATCCTGCTGCCGGACCTGGCTGCCGCCTGGGGGCACATCAGGGCCGGGGAAAAGCCGCGGCTCCCGGCGGTCGGCACCTCGTTCCGGAGCTGGACACACCTCCTGGCCGACGAGGCGGCCACCGAAGAGCGGAGGGCGGAGCTGCCGCTGTGGCGGTCCGTCGTGGACGGCCCGGACCCCCTGCTCGGCAGTCGAGCGCTGGACCCCGCCATCGATGTCCAGGCCACGGCGGGCAGCCTGGAGGTGCGGGTGCCGCCTCAGCTGGCGGAGGCACTGCTCACGACGGTTCCGGCCGCCTTCCGCTGTGGGGTGAGCGAGGGCCTGCTGTCCGGGCTCGCGCTGGCGCTCGGCCGGTGGCGGAGCGCGCGCGGCGTGACCGAGCCGTCGACGCTCCTGCGGGTGGAAGGACATGGCCGGGAGGAAGCGATCGCGCCGGGCACCGACCTGTCCCGGACGGTCGGTTGGTTCACCAGCCTCTTCCCCCTCCGCGTGGAGCTGCCCGGCGCGACACTCCGACCGGCCGGCGACGGCGCTCCCGGTGCGGCGATCGTGGACGTGGTCAAGGCTGTCCGGACGCAGCTGCTCAGTGCCCCGGACAAGGGCCTGGGCCACGGACTGTTGCGGTATCTGAACGACGAGACCGGGGACGAGCTGGCGCGGTACCCGTCCGGCCAGGTGACCTTCAACTATCTGGGCCGGTTCTCGTCGGCGGACATGCCGGAGCACCTGCGCTCACTGGGCTGGACCGAGGCCTCCGGCGTCGACGGCCTGAGCGTGCGGTGCGACCCGGACATGCCGTTGATGTCCACACTGGAGGTGAACGCGTTCGTCACCGAGACCGAGGAAGGGGCCACCCTCACCGCCCGGTTCGGCTTCGCCACCGGGGTGCTGCGGGACGACGAGGTGAACGGTCTCGCCGACCTGTGGCGCGCCGCCCTCGAGGAACTGGCGCGGCACGCCCTGCGGCCGGACGCGGGCGGGCTGATCCCGGCCGACGTGCCCCTGGTGTCGGTGCGGCAGGTCGAGCTCGAGGCGTGGGAGCAGCGCTATCCCGGGCTCGTGGACGTGTGGCCGCTGACGCCTTTGCAGTCCGGCCTGCTCTTCCAGTCGATGCTGGCCGGTACCGCGTACGACCCGTACCACGTGCAGCTGGCGCACGAACTGACCGGCGAGGTGGATCCGGCGCGGATGCGAGCGGCGTGCCAGGCCTTGCTGGACCGGCATGCCAACCTGCGTGTCGCCTTCGCCGGCGACTCCGCGGGCGACTGGGTTCAACTGGTGCTGGAGAACGTCTCTCTCCCGTGGCACGAACTGGACCTTCGCGACCTGGACGAGAGGGATCGTGAGGAGGAGCTCCAGCGGTTCCTGGCCGACGACAGGGGGGTTCACTTCGACCCGGCGACCCCGCCGCTGATGCGCGTCACCCTCGTACTGACGGGCCGCTCGTCGGCGACGCTGGTGCTCACCGCGCACCACGTCCTGTTTGACGGGTGGTCGGTGTCGCTGCTGAAGCGCGAGCTGCTGCGGTTGTACGAGGCGGGCGGCGACGCCTCCGTGCTGCCGCGAGGCGGTGAGTACCGGGACTTCCTCACCTGGCTGGCCGGACAGGACCAGGTCTCCTCCGCCCGAGCCTGGGCAGAGGAGCTCGACGGGGTCGAGGAACCCACCCTGCTCGCCCCCGGAGCCGAGACCCGGGCCGCCCGTGGGAGCGCCCGCCGGCTGGAGATCCCGCTGCCGGAGGACGCCGCCCGCGAACTGCCGCGCCGGGCAGCCGAACTGGGCGTCACGACAAGCACTCTCGTACACGGAGCGTGGGGGATCGTGCTGGCCGGCCTGACCGGTCGGCAGGACGTGCTGTTCGGCACGACGGTGTCGGGCCGCCCGCCCGCCGTGGCGGATGTGGAGTCGATGGTCGGGCTCTTCATCAACACCGTCCCGGTCCGGCTCCGGTGCACGCCCTGGGACACCCTCGGCTCCGTGCTGACCCGCCTGCAGGAACGACAGACCGCTCTCCTCGATCACCACCACCACGCGCTGCCAGACATCCAGCAGGAGGCCGGACTGCCCGTCCTGTTCGATACCGTCGCCGTGTTCGAGTCGTTCCCGGCTCCCGAGGCCGGGGACGCCGACGCGGACGACGACGGCATCAGGGTCACCAGGGTCACCTCACCCAACGGCACGCACTACCCGCTGGGTGTGGCGGCGTCGGCCGACCCGGCCCTGAGGGTCGTTCTGGAGCACCAGGCGGCCGTGTTCGACCACGATGCCGCCGAGGCGATCGCCTCCCGGCTGGCCTCGGTCCTGCGAGCACTGGCGGAGGACCCCGACACACTGGTCGGAGCCGTCGCCGCGGGGCAACCCCGCGCCCAGGACCGGACGCCGCGGTCGCCCGGCGCCGCGGTGAGCGAAGGGACCCTCGCCGAGCTGTTCGCCGCGCAGGTCTCGGTGACGCCCGACGCGATCGCCGTGGCATACGGGCAGCAAGAGCTGACCTACAAGGACCTCGACGCCCGGTCCGACCGGCTCGCCGGCGAACTGGCCCACCGTGGGGTACGGCAGGAGTCGGTGGTGGCGGTCGCGGCGCGGCGCTCTCCGGACCTGGTGGTGGCGCTGCTGGCGGTGGCCAAGGCGGGCGGGGCGTATCTGCCGGTCGACCACACCTACCCGGCCCAGCGCATCGCCTACATGGTCGCCGACTCGGGAGCGTGCCTCGCCCTCGCCGACGCCACCACGGCCGACGCGATGTCGCGACTCCCGGTGCCGGTGCTGCGCCTCGACGCCTTCATCCCCCGGTCGAACGAGGCCGCCGCCGCGGGCACCACGCCCCTGGACGGCTTGGCGTACGTCCTCTACACCTCGGGGTCGACGGGACGGCCGAAGGGAGTCGCGGTCTCGCACCGGGGTATCGCCGCCCTCGTCACGGCGCATGCCGAGCAGCTCGCGGTCACGGACGGCAGCCGGATGCTCCAGCTCCACTCGCCGAGCTTCGACGTCTCGCTGTGCGAGATCTACACGACACTGCTGTCGGGGGCGACCCTGGTGATGGCCGACGAGGCCGACCTGACCGCGGGGCCCGTACTGGCCGCCACGGTCGCGAGGAACCAGGTGACTCACCTGATGTGCCCGCCCGGGATACTCGCGCAACTGCCGTCCGGAGCCCTGTCCACCGTGGAATCGCTGGTGACCGGCGGCGAGGCGATCCCTCCCGACCTGGTGACCAGGTGGGCACCGGGCCGGCGGATGGTCAACGTCTACGGTCAGACGGAGACCACCGCGGCCACCGTCATGAGCGCCGCTCTGAGCGGGGACGAGGGGATCCCGCCGATCGGGCGGCCGATCCGCGACACCCGCGTGTACGTGCTGGACTCCGCCCTGCGGCCGGTTCCCGCCGGGGTCGCCGGTGAGCTGTACATCGCGGGGGCCGCGGTGGCGCGTGGATATGTCGGTCGGCACGGGCTGACGGCGCAGCGCTTCGTGGCCTGCCCGTTCGGCCCTCCGGGCGAGCGGATGTACCGGACCGGCGACGTCGTCGCCTGGACCGCGGACGGTGAGCTGGCCTTCCGCGGACGGCGGGACGACCAGGTCAAACTCCGAGGACTCCGGATCGAGTTGGGCGAAGTCGAGGCGGCGCTGCTGGCGCATCCCGCGGTCGACAGGGCCGTGGTGGTCGTCCACGAGAGCGACGGCGACAGGCGACTTGCGGGGTACGTCACGCGGGCGCCGGACGCGGGCGCCGAGGGGGTGGCCGGACTGCGGGCCTACCTGCGCGAGCGGTTGCCGGAGTACGCGGTTCCCTCGGTGGTGACGGTCGTCGACGCGATGCCGCTGACGGCGAGCGGGAAGCCGGACAAACGGGCGCTCCCCGCACCGGACTTCGGAGGCCTGTCGGCCGGCCGCCCGCCGCGGACGGCGCGGGAACGGATTCTGTGCATGCTCTTCGCCGAAATGCTGGGCCTGGAGCGGGTCGGGATCGACGACGGGTTCATCGCGCTGGGCGGGCACTCTCTCTCGGCCGCCCGGCTGGTCAACCGGATCCGCGTCGTGCTCGGTGCCGACGTGCCGATTCGTACGGTGCTCCAGTCCACGACCGTCGCCGAGCTGGCGGTCTCCCTGGAGTCGGACAGCGCGTCGGCCGAGCACACGGATCCCTTGGCGCCCGTCCTGCCCATCAGGACCGGAGGGCACCGTGAACCGCTGTGGTGGATCCACCCCGGTGGCGGGCTCTGCTGGCCCTACCTGGGTCTGGCCGAACTGTTGCCGCAGGGCCGGCCGGCATACGGGATCCAGGCCAAGGGGCTGGACGGTACGGCACCCCTGCCCGGGTCCGTCGACGAGATGGTGGCGGACTACGCCGACGAGATCCTGGCCGTCCAGCCGGAGGGCCCCTTCCATCTGACAGGGCTCTCCGTGGGCGGGACACTCGCGCAGGCCGTGGCCGCGGAACTCCAGCGGCGCGGGCACAGGGTCGGGCTGCTGGCCCTGCTGGACAGCGCTCCCAGCGGGCATCTGGCCGCCCTGGGGGCGCCCACCGCGGCTGCCGTTCGCGACTACTTCGCCGAGCGCCTCGTCACCCTTGCCGGCACGGATGACGAGGCCTTCGTGGACAACGCGGTCTCGGTGGTCGTCAATTTCACCCGGCTCATGGCTGACTTCGACTCGCCGGTTTACCGGGGCGACGCCCTCCTCTTCAACGCGGTGCCGAAGCCGGAGGGCTCGTTCGCCGAGCTGTGGGGCCCGCACATCTCGGGTTCCCTGCGTCAGTACGACATCGAGGGCCCCCACGAGGACCTGTATCTGCCGGGCCCCGCAACCGAGATCTGCCGGATCATCGGCCGTCATCTCGGCGGAGAACGAGGATGAAGGGAAACGGACCGGTGGATGTGTCAGAACCGAAAACGTACGACGTCGTGGGCATTGGCTTCGGGCCTGCCAATCTCTCGCTCGCCATCGCGCTGGAGGAGCACCCGGACCCTGTGTCCGCCGTGTTCTTCGAACGGCGGGAGGCGCTGAGTTGGCACCCGGGAATGCTGGTGCCGTCGGCGAAGATGCAGGTTTCCTTCCTCAAGGACCTGGTCACCTTCCGGAATCCCGTCTCGCCGTTCAGCTTCGTCTCCTACCTGCACGAGTCGGGGCGGCTGGCCAGGTTCGTCAACAACCAGGACTTCTTCCCGACCCGGCGGGAGTTCCACAGCTATCTCGAATGGGCGGAGTCGAAGCTCGGGCCGAGGGTGGTCTACGGCTCGGAGGTCACCGCGATGCGGGTACCGGCCGGTGCCCGCGGCCCGGCCGACCGCGTTCTGGTCGAGGTGCGCGACGCCGGCCTTGGCGGTGCCACCCGCCTGGTGGCCGCGCGCAATGTCGTGATCTCGACCGGGCTGGTTCCCAGAATGCCCGCCGGGGTGGAACCCGACACGACGGTGTGGCACAGCTCGGAGTTCCTCGACAGGTTCCGGCAGCATCAGCGCCGCATACGACGGGTGGCGGTCGCGGGCGGGGGGCAGAGCGCCGCCGAGATCGTCAGGTTCCTCTACGACAATCTGCCGGACGCGGAGATCCACGCGATCGTTCCGGCCTACGGCTACTCCATCGCGGACAACACGCCGTTCGCCAACCAGGTCTTCGACCCGGACGCGATCGACGACTACTACTACGGGTCGCCACGGTCTCGCGACGCGTTCTGGAAGTACCACGCGAACACCAACTACTCGGTGGTCGACGGCGAGGTCCTGCGAGACCTCTACCAGCGCGCGTCCGAGGACGACCTGGCCGGGACGAACCGGCTGCACTTCGTCAACCTGACCCGGGTGATCGGTGTGAAAACCGTCCAGAACGAGGTCCGGATCACGATGTACTCGACGGCCCGCGAGGACTCGTACGACCAGGACGTCGACGTGCTGGTCTGCGCCACCGGATACGACCCCATGGATCCCGCCGAGCTCCTCGGCGATATCGCGCCCCGGTGTCTGCACGACGCCGAGGGACGGATCGAGGTGGGCCGGGACTTCCGGCTTGTCACCACTCCCGACCTGCGATGCCGAATCTATCTGCAGGGCGGGACCGAGCACACGCACGGGCTGTCCTCGTCGCTGCTGTCGAACCTGGCCACCCGCAGCGGAGAGATAACCCGGTCGATCGCGGCCGGGCCGGCCGCGATGAGCGCACCACGAGAGAAAGAGGAGCCTGCCCATGAGCACTAATCCGTTCGACGCCGAGGACGGGGAGTTCCACGTGCTGGTCAATGTCGAGGAACAGCATTCGCTGTGGCCGACGTTCGCCCCGGTGCCCGAGGGCTGGCGGGTCGTGTTGGGCAACGCGCGGCGGCACGAATGCCTCGAGTACGTCGAGAAGAACTGGACCGACATGCGGCCCCGGAGCCTGCGCGAGGCCATGGCCGACCAGGCGGTCACCGTGGGCGGCGAGGGATCCGAAGGACGGCCCGATGACCTCGCTCGCTGAACGGTGGGGCATCCACCCCGGCCAGTTCTGGCTGTACGGCCGCCAGCCGGAACAGGCAGTACGGTTCGACGAGGCCATGGGCGCCTGGAACATCTACGGTCACGCCGAGGTGCTGGAGGCCCTCAGCACTCCTGACGTCTTCTCCTCGGCCGAGACGGCGCGGCTGATGCCGGACAACGCCGAGGACTCGTTCACCGCGGGCGACCTGCTGCAGATGGACCCGCCGGACCACCGCATGCTGCGCAACGTGGTCAGCCGTGCCTTCACTCCGAACGTGGTGGCCGGCCTGGAGCCGCGGATATCCGAGCTGACCCGCGAGCTGCTCGACTCGGTGGCGGGTGAGGACGAGTTCGACCTGATGTCATCGCTCGCCTTCCCGCTGCCGGTGACCGTGGTGGCCGAGCTGCTGGGCATCCCGGCCGCGGATGCGCACCTGTTCGAGGGATGGATGACCGGGGTGGTCGGCGAGCTGGGCGACACCTCCCTGGCGGACAGCAGCGAGGAACAGGAACGCGCCTTCGGCGCCGCGATGGAGCACATGCGGGCGATGCTCGGCTACCTGCGTGAGCACATCGCCGAATGCCGGCGCAGCCCTCGGGAGGACCTGCTGGGCGGGCTCCTGGCGGCCGAGCTCGACGGGCAGCGGCTGAGTGACGAGCACATCGTCGGCTTCGCCAAGATGCTGCTCATCGCCGGGTACCTGTCCACCACGATGCTGATCGGCAACACGGTGCTGTGCCTGGACCACTTCCCCGACCAGGCGGCGCGGGTCCGTGCGGACCGTTCACTCGTGCCGGGCCTGATCGAGGAGTCGCTGCGCTATCTGAGCCCCGTCGCCGCGACCTACCGGGCGACCACCCGGGAGGTGGAGATCGGCGGGCAGCGGCTTTCCGCCGGGAAGATGACGCTGCTGTGGTTCGGTGCGGCGAACCGGGACGTTCGGGCGTTCGCTGATCCCATGGTGTTCGACCCCACCCGGACGCCCAACCCGCAGCTCGGCTTCGGCCGGGGGATCCACTTCTGTCTGGGCGCCCCCCTGGCCAGGATGGAGGGCCGGATCATGATGAACATGCTGTTCGACCGCTACTCGGAGCTGCGCCCCGATCCCGACAAGCCACCCACCTTCATGCAGGCGCCCGACACGACGGGAGTCACCTCACTGCCCATCCGTACCCGCGCGAACTAGCCCTGCCGGCACGGGGCGGACCGGCCCCCTCATAGTCGAGTGCCCGGTGTCTTGTCGGAGAC